>JAQBPH010000670.1:0-13120 GCA_028287625.1 Chloroflexota bacterium
GGGCTGGGCGGTCCGCGTCGTCTGCCAGGACCGCCACGGTGCCCTGGTCGTCGACGACAAGCCGCCCCCGGCACGGCAGGCCCCCTCCACGGTCTGGGACCGGCTGGACGACACCAGCTGGATCTCCGACGTCTACACCACGATGCCCAAGCCGCCGGGGGAGACCCCGCCGCTCGGCCTGCCGGTCTGCTGACCGGCGGCGGGAGCCGCGCGACCTCTCGGGAACTCGGCGGCCCACCCGCGCGTATGGTGGGGTGATGGACGACGAGGCGCTTCTCGACCTGGCCCGCCGGGGCGATCGCGAAGCCTTCGCCGAACTGGTCACCCGCCACCAGGACGGTCTCTACACCATGGCGCTCCGACTGCTGGGACGGCCCGAGGACGCCTGCGACGTCGTCCAGGAGACCTTCATGCGCGCCTACGTCAACCTCCCCACGCTGCGCGGCGGGTCGGTGCGCGGCTGGCTCTACCGGGTCGCCCTCAACGCCGGGCACGACGTCCTCCGCCGCGGCGTGCGCCGCCCGGAGGACCCGCTCGACCGAGGCGACGGCAAGATCCTCGACCTCCCCGACCCTGCGATGGGCCCCGACGCCGTCGCCGAGGGACGCGAGCGCGCCCGGGTGGTGCGCCGGGCGCTGCTCGCCCTGCCCCCCGACTTCCGCGAGGCGGTGGTGCTCCGCGACGTCAACCAGCTCTCCTACGAGGAGATCGCCGAGGCGCTGCGGGTGCCGCTGGGGACGGTGAAGTCGCGCCTCAGCCGGGCCCGGGCGATGCTCGCCGAGGCGCTCCGCGGCAACACCGCGCTCTTCGCGGTCGAGGGCACGCTCTGATGGCCGAGCGCCACGCCGACCCGCTCTTCTCCGCCGCGTACGACGGCGAGCTCGACCCCGGCGCCCGCCGCCGCTTCGACGCCCACCTCGAGGGCTGCGCCCGCTGCGCCGGCGCCTTCGACGACTACCGCACGGCTCTGGACGCGGTGCGGATGCTGCCGGTGGTGGCCATGCCCGCCACCGTGCGCCTCCCCGTGGGCGCGCCCCGGGCGGCGCCCGGCCGCGCCGCCCTGCGGGGACGGCTGCGGGACGCGCTGCTCCATCCCCAGCCGGTGACGGCGGCGGCGACGCTGGCCGCGGTGGGCATCGCCGCGGTGGTGCTGGCCGTGCACCACGGCGGCGGGTCGACGCAGACGACGACGGCCGGCAGCGGCGCCATGGCTCAGAGCGGCGCCGGATCGGGCGGTGACCTGTTCCGAGCGCCCGTACCCCTGCTGGCTCCGATCAAGCCGGTCCCCTGCCCGGTCGCCCCGGTGCCCGCGGGAGCGGCGGCGCCCGCGGCCTTCGCCCACGCGGCGCGGACGGCGGCGGCGACCGGCGCGGAGCTCGTGCTCGCCACCCCCGCCGGCAGCTATGCGCCCGGCGAGAGCGTGCCCATCTACGCGCGCCTGACCACCAGGCCGGGCGCGTCCGGCGGCGCGACCGCCGTCGTCCCCTGCGTGACCCTGGAGACGGAGGGGTCGGCCGCGGCGAGCGCGCCCAGGGTTGCCGTCCCGGCCCCGCCGGGCGATGCCGCCCCGGCACCGGCCAACGACGGCGCCGCCCAGCCGACGCCTCTCGCCGTCGCCACCTCGGGGCCGCAGGCCTTCTCGGCAGGAGGCCTGTCCGGCTCGGGCCGCGGCGCGCAGGCGTCCGGCCCGCTGCTCAGCGTGACCATCCCGCCCGGCATCCCCCGGGGCACGGTGCTCCGGCTGGTGGCCCTGATCCCGCCGCACTTCGCCGGCAACCCCGGCGACAGCCCGATCCAGGTGGTCCTCCTCATCACCGTCCGCTGAACGCGCGACGGGCCGGCCGCGGGGATCACGACTCGAGTGACGGTTCGATGATGGGCCGAGGGCCTCGGGTGGGCGGACGGCTACGCTGCCACGGCGGCGCACAACATCGGTCCGAGCGCCCCCCATACGGGTTGGAGATGATGGCCCTCCTGCAGCCCTCCCCTCACGGTGGACCGCTGCCGCGTCGCCGCCTCCGCCGCCGAGCCGTGGCAGGCGCCGTCGCCGCCTCCGCGATCCTCGCCGTCGGAGGCCTGCTGGCCGCGCCACACCTCACCACGACGGCGGTCTCGGCGGGGTGCACCTTCCTCTCGTCCCCCGGCGCCGTGCCGGCCTTCTGCGACACCTTCGACCTCCCCGCCGGCACGGGGACCAGGGCGGGCGACCTGAACGGCACCGTCTGGGGCGTGAGCCATGTCACCTCCCAGGACAATCCATCCCAGGGGCAGCTCTACCCCTGGGCGGCGGCCGGCCTCAACGCGTGTGGCACCTCGCGGGTGGTGCAGCCCCCGCACGACGTCGCCGTCTGCAACGGGCAGGTGGTCGAGGCGGTCAACGACAACGAGGGCCAGACTGTGCTGGCCATGTACCCGAAGCAGCCGTTCGACTTCGCCGGCCGCACCGGGACGGTCGTCTTCGACGTCGGCGACAACACCCAGGGGACCCACGCGGCGTGGCCCGCGTTCGTGCTCAGCGACCAGCCGGTCCCGGCTCCCTACGGGTCGGCGCCGGGCATCTCCGACAGCGCCCGGAGCTCGGTCGGTTTCTCGATCGCCGGCGCCTGCGGGCAGTGGGGGTGCGGCGGTTCGAACAACCCGCCCGGCGCCGGGCAACCAGGATTCACCTGTATCAGCGTCGACAGCATGTTCACAACGTCGAACTACCAGTACAGGAGCGTCCCGTTCCGGTCCGATGGCTGCATCCGCCCCTCCACGGCCGTCGGCTCCAACAACCACGTCGAGGTCCAGATCAACTCCGCCGGGATCAGGGTCTTCGCCTCCGATCCGGGCAGTCCCTCCGACACTCGCCTGATCGCGGATGCGAGCTTCGCGGTTCCGCTGAGCCGCGGGCTCGTGTGGATGGAGGACGTCCACTACAACGCCAACAAGTTCAACACCCAGCAGACCGACACGTTCTCCTGGGACAACCTGGGCTTCGACGGGCCGGTGCTGCCGCGCGACCTGGCATTCGACGTGCTCGACAACGCGGCTCCCGGCGTGGCGGCCCAGAACGGGCTCCCGACGGCCAACCTCGGCTACAACATCCAGGGGAGCGACCTCGGCAGCCGGCCGCTGGGCCTGACCGTTGCCAACGTGAGCCACCTCGCGAACGCGTCCGCCGCGCTGGTGCTGCTCAACTACTGGCCGACCAGCCCGCAGTCGCTCACGTACTCGGTGAACGGCCACGCCGCTCACCAGTTCGCCTGGCCGTTCGGAAGCCAGCCCACCTACGTGTCACAGACCGTGGCGATGCCCGTGCCGCTCTCGGAGCTGCAGTCGGGCAGCAACGGCATCCAGATCAACACGTCGGACCACGGCGGCGTCGACGTCGCCAACGTCGGTTTGGTCCTCGTGGGCGCGGGTGGACCTCCGGGGGGAGCCACGCCGGCGCCCTCGACGACCGCCGCTCCGGCCCCCACCCCGACTCCGGGGCCGAGCCCGATGCCGATCGGCAACGTGCCCTGCACGGTGGTGCTCCAGGGTACGTCGCGGACCGGGCTGTGCAGCGGCACGTTCGCACCGAGCTGAGGTGGTCCTCGTCATCACCGTCCGTTGCGCCCGCACCGAACACCCGCTCGACGCCTAGACTCCCGGCCATGTCCGGCCGCCGTGCCGCCACCCTGCTCTGCGCCCTGCTCCTCACGGGCTGCGGGGGAGCCGCCACCCCGCCGGTGATCCCGCCGGCCACCGGGGCGGTGGTGGTGAGCGCCGGCGGCCACAGCCTCGGCGACGGCAGCACCGCGGTGCCCCCGACGCTCGACCTGCGGGTCTCCGCGGCCCGGCCGCTCGCCGCCGCCGAGGGCCGGGCGACGCTCGACAGCCGGCCGCTGCGCCTCCACTCCGACTCCGGGGCGCTGGTGGCGGCGGTGGCGCCGATGCCGCTCGGGTCGGCCCACCGCCTCGACCTCGACGTGGTCGGCCGCGGCCGCCACCGGCTCGGCTTCCACGTCGTCGCCCCCGCCGGCGCCATGGCCGCGCTCCACTCCGACCCGCGCGACGGCACCGTGCTCGACCTCGCCATGGAGCTGGCCCCCGCCGACCCGGCCGCGGTCGAGGCGGCGATCCCCGGCGGCATCCACGCCTGGCAGGATCGCCGCCACCTCCGGGTCTTCTGGCGGGCTCCGCCCGAGGGCCGGTTGCACCTCCCGGCGGTGCTCACCGAGCTCGGCTCCCACCTCGCCGCCCCCCTGGACCTCGACCTCTCACCGGTGCCGCCGGGGGCGGTGCGGATGCGGGTGGTCCCCGCGCCCCCGCCGCCGCCGCCGCCCCGGCTGCTGCTTGCCTTCAGCGTGGCGACCGCCGCCTCCCGGGCCTCGGTGGCCGCCCACCTCGGGCAGATCTCGCTGCTCAGCCCCACCGGGCTGGTGGCACATCAGGACGGCACCCTCAGCGGTGCCGCCGACCCCCCGGCGGTCGCCGCCGCCACCGCGGCGCGGGTGCCGGTGTGGCCGCTGGTCCAGAACGCGGAGTTCGACAGCGCCGCCGTCGCCGCCCTGCTCGAGGACGACGCCGCCAGCGGGCGCCTGGTCGGGGCGCTGCGCGCCGCCGCCACCGAGGGGGGCTACGGCGGCCTCGACCTCGACTTCGAGAGCGTGCCGCCCACCGACCGCGACCGGCTCAGCGCCTTCGTGGTCCGGCTGGCGGCCGGGCTCCACGCCGACGGGCGGCGGCTGGCGGTGGCGGTCGTCCCCCACAAGCCCGGCCACCTCAACTTCTACTCGGGCGCCTACGACCTGATCTCGATCGTGGACCACGCCGACCTGGTCACCCTGATGGCCTACGAGCAGCACGGCCCCAGCACGGTGCCCGGGCCGGTCGCCGGGCTCGACTGGGACCGGCAGCTGGTGAGCGGCAGCCTCGACCACCTCTCCGGCGCGACCGCCCTGCTGGGGATGCCCCTCTACGCGCGCTCGTGGACGCTGACCGGCGCGCCCGCCGACGGCTACGCGCCGGCGCTCGCCTCCGCGCTGGCCGGGCCGGGGGCGCGGGTCGACTACGACTTCACCGGGTTCACGCCGCTGGTGCGCACCGGCGCCGGCGACGCGGTCACCTACTTCGACGACGCCGACAGCCTCGCCCGCAAGCTGGCCCTCGCCGGCGAGCGGGGGATGGCCGGCACCGCGGTCTGGCGTCTCGGCTTCGAGGACCCGGCGATCTGGTCGCTGTACCCGGCGAGGCCCGCCCGGCCGTAGACATGCGCTGACGCGCAGGATGGAGGGGTCCAACCCAGGCCATCAGCTCCTTCGTCGCTGCAGCCTTCGGCTGTCAGCTGCCGCCGGGCTTGTCCTCGCCGAGGTCGGGCAGGTCCATCGAGTTGATCATCTCGCGGAAGACGGCGAGCTTCTCGTCGTCCTCGGCGGGATCCTTGGAGTCGCCGCCCTCCTTGTCGGCCTCGGGCAGCACCCCGGCGCGCTCGAGCACGTCGCCGGCGACGAAGATGCGCGCCCCCACCCGGACCGCGACGGCGATGGCGTCGGAGGGCCGGGCGTCGATGTCGAGGGCGCGGCCGTCGAGGCGGGCCATGATGCGGGCGAAGAAGACGTCGTTGCTCAGCGAGGTGACCACGATGCGGTCGACGGTCACGTCCACCGCCCCGAGGATGTTCACCAGCAGGTCGTGGGTGATGGGCCGCTCCGGGGTGATCCCGGTGATGCGCAGGGCGATCGCGTTCGCCTCGTTGATGCCGATCCAGATGGGCAGGTAGCGCTCCGCCTCCTTCTCCTTGAGGATGACCACGTGCTGACCCGTGGGCATGTGGACGCGGATGCTGTCGACCGTCATCTCGATGAGCTCGGACATGGCCTGATGATAGCGCCGCCTACCTGGGGCAGCCGAGGCGCCCGAACGCATCTCGACCGGGGCGGGCTACGCCCGCTCCGTGACCGTCGCCCCCTGGCCCGGGCTCTCCTCGACGGTCACCTCGAGGCGGACGGGGACCTCGCCGAGCCGGTCGCGCAGCCGTCCCAGCAGGTGTCCGGCGAGGCACTCGCAGGTGGTGTTGCTCACCGGCAGCAGGCAGGTGTCGGAGGCGGGGAGGACGAACCGCCGGTCGCCCTCGCGCAGCTCCACCTCGCCGTCCAGCTCGGTCACCCGCACCTGGGGGCAGGCGGTGGGGACGAGCGTGCGGTGGTCGAGGAGTGCGGCCTCGGCGCGCGCCGCCGCCTTGAGCAGGGCGAAGTCGATGACCGTTCCGTCCTCGCGCAGCCCGCCGTGGGCGCGCAGCGACACCCGGTAGTTGTGGCCGTGGAGCGGCTCCGTGCCGGTCTCCACGATGCTGAAGTGGGCCGCGGAGAAGCCGATCGACGCCCTGTCGACGAAGACCGTCACCTCAGGCTCCCCGGGCATAGGTCGCTACCATAGCGCGTCGTGCCGCGCGAGACCCTGCTGCTCATCGACGGCCACGCGCTGGTCTACCGGGCCTTCTTCGCGATGCCCGCGCTCAGCAACAGCCGCGGCCAGATGACGAACGCCGCCTATGGCTTCACCTCGATGCTCCTCAAGGTGTTCGCCGAGCACAGCCCGGTCTACGCCATCGCCGCCTTCGACCCCAAGGGGCCCACCTTCCGCCACGAGGAGTTCGCCGCCTACAAGGCGCAGCGGCCGCCGATGCCCGCGGAGCTGGTCGGCCAGCTGCCCCTCAGCCGCGCGGTCGTCGACGTCCTCGGCATCCCGGTGGTCGAGCTGCCGGGCTTCGAGGCCGACGACGTCATCGGCACCCTCAGCCGCCGCGCCGAGGAGATGGGCCTCGACGTCCTCATCCTCACCGGCGACCTCGACGCCCTCCAGCTGGTCACCGAGCACACCCACGTGTATGCCACCCGCCGGGGCATCACCGACACCATCGTGTACGACCTCGACCGGGTGCGCGAGCGCTACGGGTTCGAGCCCCCGCTGGTGGTCGACTTCAAGGCGCTCCAGGGCGACGTCAGCGACAACATCCCCGGGGTGCCGGGGATCGGCGAGAAGACCGCCAAGGCGCTGGTCGCCGAGTACGGGACGGTCGAGAGCATCCTCGAGGCGGTGCCCTCGATGAAGCCGGGCAGGGTGCGCCGGGCCCTCGAGGAGCACGCCGACCAGGCGCGGCTCAGCAAGCGGATGGCGACCATCGTGCGCGACGTCGACGTGCCCTTCGACATCGAGGGGGCGCGGCTCGGCGAGTACGACCGCGAGCGGGCCCGGCAGCTCTTCGAGGAGCTGGAGTTCCGCAGCCTCATCCCCCGCCTCCCCGGCGGCGGGCTGGGCGCGCCCTCGGGGCCGCTGCCGGGGGCGATGGTCCCGGCCGCGGGGCAGGTCTCGCTCCCCCTGGTGCCCGCGCCCTCGGCCACCGCGGTCACCGTGATCACCACCGAGGCGCAGGCGCGCGACGCCGCCGACCGGCTGCGCGCCGCCGGGCGGGTGGCGGTGCGCACCCTGGTCGAGGAGCCGGCCCGGCGCGGCGCGGTGGTCGGCGTCGCCCTGGCCTCCCTCGTCGATCCGGCCCACGCCTGGTACCTGCCCGTCGACCACGAGCTCGGCACCCTCGGCGAGGAGGTGCAGGAGCTGGCCACCCCGGAGGCGGTCGCGGTCGTGGCCGAGCTCCTCGCCGACCCCGCCGTGCCCAAGACCGCCTACGACCTCAAGCGCGAGCTGCTCGCCTGGCGGGGCCGCGGCGTCGCGGTGGCCGGCTGCGACACCGACCTGCTGCTCATCGCCTACCTGGTCAACACCCGCACCCGGGTGCCGCCGCTGCACATCCTCGCCGAGGAGCTCTGCGAGGCCCGCCTCGACGGCGAGGAGGTGCTGCTCGGCTCGGGACGCTCCGCCCGCCGGCCCGCACAGCTCGGGGTGCTGGAGGCCGCCCACCACTTCGGACGCTACGCGGCGCTGATGGGCCCGCTGCGCACCGCCCTCGAGGCGCGCCTCGAGGAGTGGTCGATGCGCCGGCTCCACGACGAGATGGAGCTGCCCCTGGTGCCGATCCTCGCCGACATGGAGGTGCTCGGCATCGCCGTCGACGACCTCCAGCTCGGCACCATGAGCACCGAGCTGTACCAGCGCATCCAGGCGCTGGAGGCGGAGATGTTCGAGCTCTCCGGCAACACCTTCAACGTGGGCAGCCCGCAGCAGCTGCAGCGCCTCCTCTACGACGACCTCGGGCTCGCCGCCGGCCGGCGGATCAAGACCGGGCGGAGCACCGACGCCGACACCCTCGAGGCGCTGCGCGACGAGCACCCGATCGTCGACCTGATCCTCGAGTGGCGGCAGCTCACCAAGCTGAAGGGCACCTACGTCGACGCCCTTCCGCTGCTCCGCGAGCGCGACGGCCGGGTGCACACCTCGTTCAACCAGACGGTGGCCACCACCGGGCGGCTGTCCTCGTCGGACCCCAACCTGCAGAACGTGCCGCTGCGCAGCGAGTGGGGGCAGCGGGTGCGACGCGCCTTCGTCCCCGACCGGGGCCGGGTGCTGGTGAGCGCCGACTACTCGCAGATCGAGCTGCGCGTGGTCGCCCACGTCAGCGGCGACGCCGAGCTCATCGACGCCTTCCGCCGCCGGCAGGACGTCCACACCCGCACCGCCGCCGAGGTCTGCGGCATCGCCCCCGCCGAGGTCACCCCGGAGCAGCGGCGCAACGCCAAGGTGGTGAACTTCGGCGTGATGTACGGGCTCTCCGACTTCGGCCTGGCGCGGGACACGGGGATGAGCCAGGAGGACGCGCGCACCTTCATCGCCGCCTACTTCCAGAGCTTCAGCGGGGTCGCCGCCTACCTGGAGACCATCCGCAACTTCGCCCGCCACTGGGGCTACGTCGAGACCCTCTTCGGCCGCCGCCGGTACATCCCCGACATGCGCGCCGCCAACCGCGGCCTGCGCCAGGGCGCCGAGCGGATGGCGGTGAACATGCCCATCCAGGGCACCGCCGCCGACATCATGAAGCTGGCGATGATCCGCACCGACCGGGCCCTGCGCGAGGCGGGGATGGCGGCCCGGCTGCTCCTGCAGGTGCACGACGAGCTGGTCCTCGAGGCCCCCCCCGAGGAGGTCGACCCGCTGGTCGCGCTGCTCCGCGAGGCCATGGGGGGCGCCGCCGAGCTGGTGGTGCCGCTCGACGTCGACGTCAAGGTCGGGGAGAACTGGCGAGACATGACCCCCCTGCCCGGCTCCGCCCCGCCGGACTGACGTCACATGCCGGAGCTGCCCGAGGTCGAGACCGTGGTCCGCGACCTCCGCCCCGAGGTGGCGGGGCGGACCATCGTCGCCGTGCCCCGCGCCGCCTCCTCGGTGATCCGGTACCCGGCGCCCGAGGCGCTCGCCGCGCTGCTTCCGGGAGGGTCGTTCGACTCGGTGCGGCGGCAGGGGAAGTACATCCTCTGCGGGCTGAGCCGTGAGGGCGGGCCGGCCGGCGAGGCGCTGATCGTGCACCTGGGCATGACCGGGCACCTCGAGGTCTGCGACGCGGCGGCGCCGGAGCGGCCGCACACCCACCTCCGCGCGCGGCTCGACGACGGCCGCGAGCTGCGCTTCGCCGACGCCCGCCGCTTCGGCCGCGTCATGTACGGGGATCCCGTCATGCTGAGCGCCGCGCGGCTGATCCCCCGTCTCGGGGTGGAGCCGCTCGGCGAGGAGTTCACCCCCGCCCGGCTCGACGCGGTGCTCCGCGGCACCACCCGGACGCTGAAGGCGGCGCTGCTCGACCAGCGCGGCATCGCCGGGCTCGGGAACATCTACGTCGACGAGATCTGTCATCGTGCCGGGGTTCGGCCGACGCGGAGGTGCCCGAGGCTGACCCGCCGCGAGCGGGCCGCCCTCCACGCCGCCGTGATCAGCGTGCTCCAGGCCGCCATTCGCAACCGCGGCTCGACCATCGACGACTACCGCGACCTGTGGAACGCGAGGGGCGGCCACCAGGAGGAGCTGCGCGTCTACGGCCGCGGCGGCAGCTCCTGCATGCGCTGCGGAGAGGTGCTGCGCCGCACCGTGGTCGCGGGGCGGGGCACCACCTACTGCCCGGCGTGCCAGCGCTGAGCCGGCGCACCGCCACCGTCGGCGCCGTCACCGCGGCGCTCTTCGCCGTGTGCACCGCCATCACCGGCGCGGGGCTGCTCGACGGCCTGGACCACAGCGCCGCCGCGACGGTGCGGCGCACCGCCCGGCACGCCGGCGACGTGGTGCTCTCCTTTCTCCTGCTGCCCGCGTCAGTGCAGATCTCGGTCGCCTGGCTCGGGATGCTCGCCGCCGTCGCGACCCGGCGTCCCTGGTGGCGGGGCCGGGTCACGGCGCTCGCCGTCGTGCTGGTCGCCGGCGTGGCCCTCGAGGTCGCGCTGAAGATCCTCGTCGACCACCCCGGACCCCATCCGTCACGGGGTGTCCTCGTGCTCGGGAGCGCTGACCTGGGGAGGGGCTCCTTTCCCAGCGGCCACGCCTTCCGGGGCACGACGATGGCATTCGGCACCGCGCTGCTGGCGGCGGGCGCGCGGCGCACGCCGGCACTGGTGGTGGCCGCCGGCTACGCGGCGCTGCTCGCCTGGACCCTGGTGTACCTCAACTGGCACTGGACCTCGGACGTGATCGGCGGGGTGCTGCTCGGCATCACCGCGGCGGCGTTCGTCGCCGCCGTCCCGGCCGTCGCGCGGCAGACGAGCCGATGACCGTCCGCGCGGTGATCGCCACCTTCGACGACGCCCCGCCGATCGGCGGCCAGGGGCGGTACGTCTGCGGGCTGCGCTCCGCGCTGCAGCGACGCGGCGTCGAGGTGCGCACCGTCGCCGGCCACGGCGACCGGGCCGTCCCCGTGCCGCGGGTGACCGGCAGGCCGCCGCTCGACCACTCCCTGGCGCTCACCCGCGATGCCCGGCCGCTGCTCCGTCCGGCGGCCGACGTGGTTCACGTCATGGGCGGCCCGGGCGGCGTGATCATCCCCCGCCGGCTCCCCGTGCCCGTCGTCTACACGGCCCACCACACCTACCGGCAGGCCTTCCCCCGGCACTCGCCGCGGCGGCTGCTGTCTGCCGTCGAGGCGCGCTCCTACCGGCTCGCCGCCATGGTTCTCGCCGTCTCCCCCTCGACGGCCGACGCCGTGCTCCGCCTCGGCGTGCCCGCCCGGCGGGTCGAGGTGCTGGCGCCGGGCATCGACGTGGAGCGGTTCCATCGGGCCGGCGACGCGCGGGACCCCCGGCGGCTCCTCTACGTCGGCCGGCTGGAGGCGGAGAAGCGCCCCCTCGACGCGGTCGCGGTGATGGCCGAGCTGGCCCGCCTCCACCCCGGCGTGCGGGGCACGGTGATCGGTCGTGGCCGCCTCGACGAGGTGGTCCGCACCGCCGCCGCCACGGCGCCGCAGGGTGCGGTCGAGGTGCGCGGCCGGGTCTCGGAGGACGAGCTCGCGCGAGCGTACGCGGAGGCCGCGGTGCTGCTGGTGCCCTCCTGCTACGAGGGCCTCGGCCTGGTCGCCCTCGAGGCCATGGCCGCGGGGGTCGTCGTGGTCGCCTACGACGTCAGCGGCCTCCGCGACGCCGTCGGTGGGCTCGGCGAGCTGGTCGGCTCCGGCGACCGGCAGGGGCTGGCCCAGACCTGCGCCGTCCTCATCGCCGATCCCGCCCGCCGCGCCGAGATGGGCGCGCGAGCCGCCGCGGCGGTCCGCCGGGCTCACTCCTGGGACGCGGTGGCCGCACGGGTCGAGGAGGTCTACCGGGCGGTCGGCTGAGCGCCGGCCACGTCCAGCCGGGCGGCCGCCTGCTCGAGGGTGTTGAGCAGCAGCAGCCGCGGGTCCAGCCGCCTCCCGGTCCGCCGCTCGAGCTGGGTGATGACCTGCAGGCACAGCAGCGAATGGCCCCCGAGGTCGAAGAAGTTGTCGTAGAGGCCGACATGGGGCACCCCGAGCGCGTCCCGCCACAGACCGGCGAGGAGGCGCTCGGCCTCGGTGCGCGGCTCGACGAGGGCGGGGGCGGACCGGAGAACGGGCAGGCGCGACCGGTCGATCGCTCCGTCGCGACCTCGCGGCAGGGCGCCGAGCTCCACGAACGTCCGCGGGACCATGTGGTCGGGAAGGAGCCGTCGCAGATGGCGGCGCAGGTCGCTGCCGGTGCAGCCGGCCCCGGGCCGGTGGGTGACGTGGGCGACGAGCCGGGGGTCATCCGGCGCGCCGGGGACGGAGACGGCCGCCTCGAGCACGTCGGGGTGCTCCCCCAGCGCCCGCTCGACCTCCGCCGCCTCCACCCGCCGGCCGTGCACGGCGAGGCGCCCGGCCTCCACGCCGATCAGCTCGACCAGCCCGCCGTCCCGGACCCGCACCCGGAGGCCGGTCCGGACCAGGCGGACCCGGGGGTCGTCCGCGGAGGGGTCGGCCGGGAAGCGGTGCCGTGCCGGGTCCGGCGAGCCGAGATAGCCGCGGGCCACCGCGGTCCCGCCGACGAGGAGCTCGCCGGGCACACCGGACGGCAGCGCCTCCAGCGACCCGTCGACGACGTGCCAGTGCCCGTCGCCCAGGGGCCTGCCGAGGCTGCCCGGCGCCGGGTCCTCACCCAGCCTGGTCAGGCCCGACCAGAAGGCGGTCTCCGCCATCCCCAGCAGGCCGAGGGCGCGGCCTGCGCGGGCGGCGAGCTCGGCGGCGAGCCGTGGTGGCACCGCCCCGCCGCTGCAGAGGGCGGCGAAGCCGGGCCCCCCCGACCAGCCGGCGTCGACGAGCAGCCGCCACACCTCGGGATCGGCGTGCATCGCCGTGGCCCCGCGGCGGTCCAGCGCCGCGCGCAGGCCGCCACCGTCCGAGGCGTCGACGGAGATCACCGTCCCACCGGCGCTGAGCGCCAGCCAGATCTCCAGCGCCGACCGCCCCGCGCCGGGGGGGCCGGTCGCCACGATGCGATCGTCCTCTCCGAGCCCGGCGGCCTCCGCGACCGCCACCACGGCGGTGGAGAGGGCGCGGTGGCTGAGCTCCACCCCCAGCGGGCGGCCGTGGGGTCCTGAGGTGTAGGCCACCAGGGCGAGATCGTCCGGGGAGGGACGCCTCCCGGTGGGCGGACCGGGGTCGCCGCCGCCGGAGAGCGCGGCGGCGTCCAGGGTGAGAACTGCGGCGCCGGCGTCTGCCGGCGCCGCCACCCCCCCC
>JAQBPH010000193.1:0-2882 GCA_028287625.1 Chloroflexota bacterium
CCCTGGGCGGAGCGGCTGGTCGACGCGCTGCGACCCCGGCCCGGCGAGCGCATCCTCGACGCGTCGGGCGACGGCGGCGTGCTCGGCCGCCGGCTGGCCCGCGCGGTGTGGCCGAACGGCGCCGTGATCGCCGCCGGCCCCGCCGGCCATCCCGCCGTGGCCGGCTCCTTCGCCGCCGCCGCATCCCTGTTCGGCATCGAGCTCGCCGTCGATGCCGGCGCCCACCTCGCCGGGCTGCTGCGGGCGGTCGACCCCCGGGCCGGCCGGGTCGCGGTGCTCATCCAGCTCGGAGGCGAGGGGTCGCCGCACGAGACGGCGGTGGCCGGCGTGCTCGGCGGCGTCGCGCGGCCGGCCACGCTCACCGCGGTGGAGATCGACCGCCTGTGTGGCGACGGCCCGCTCCGCCCGGAGCGGCTCCGCGACGTGGTCCGGTTCGACGGGCTGGGGCAGCTCTGGACCGCCCTGGTCACCGAGCGCGGCATCGACGCCGACCTGGACGCCCGCCGCCGAGGCGCGCTGGAGGCCTCGCTGGGACGCTGGATCGCCGCCGACGGGACCCTGCGGATCGCCGCCGAGGCGGTGTGCATCCGCCACCGCGACCGACCTGCGGGAAGGGTGACGTCTGGCGTATAAGGTCGTCCGTCACACCCATGTGGGTGGCGCGATGGTCCCGTCGAGGGCCGCACCGGAGGAAGGGCCGCATGCGACGCCTGGTCCCGTTGGAGCTGACCGTGCTCACCGTGGTGACCGCCGGGTGCGGCGGCGCCTCGCAGCCGTCCCCGTCGTCCACCCCCGACACCTCCGTCGCCGTGCGGCTGACCGACTCCCAGGGCGCCGAGGTGGCCAGGGCCACCCTGACCCCGGTGCCGCTCTCGACCCCGTCCTCCGCGGCGGCCACCGCCGGAGGCACCGGCGCGGCGACGCCGGCGACCACCGGGGTGCGGTTCCACGTCAGCGTCGAGAAGCTGCTCCCGGGAACCCATCCCTTCGCCATCCACGCCGCGGGCCGCTGCGACCCGCCGCGCTTCACCACCGCGGGTCCGATCTTCAACCCCCCGGGCGCCCGGCTCGCGGCGGGAGCGCAGAGCCTGCTCGGTGCGGAGGTGGGCAGCCTCCCGGACCTCCCGGTGGGCTCGGACGGGTCCGCCACGGTGGACTTCACCAGCGACGCGGTCACCCTGGAGCGCGGCCCGGTGAACTCGCTGCGGTCGCCGCAGGGCACCTCCCTGGTCGTGCTCGACACCTCCGGCGGCTCCCGCGTCGCCTGTGGCGTGATCAGTGCCCCGCTGCCCGCCTCGGCGAGTCCCAGCCCCTCGGGCAGCCCCAGCGCCACCGGCAGCCCCAGCGCCACCAGCACCGTCTCCGTCACGACGACCACGACCACGGTGACCGTGACCCACACCACCACGCTGGTCTCGCCCTCGGCGAGCACGAAGGCGCCGACGCCCACCGCGAGTCCAACGACCCCCGGCCCCTGAGGGCTGGGGCGGGAGCTACTGCGCCGGGCTGACCGTGGTGGTGAACGGCGCCGCCAGCCCCTGGCCGTTGACGTCCCGCACGCCGATGCCGACGGTGAACTCGAGCGGCTGGCGGATGCGGAGGAAGGTGACCGTGATCATCCGCGAGGCGGCGTCGTAGCTGACCGTCTGGGGCGCAACCCCGCCCAGGCTGATGACCTGGTCGTTCACCGAGCTGGGGTCGAGGTCGCTGTCGAAGGTGATGTGCACGGTGGTGAGGTGGGAGGCGCGGCTGGTGTCGACGTGCACCACCTGGGGCCCGCTGGGTTCGTCGTGGAACGGCCGGGTGATCTCCGACTGGCTCACCAGGTAGGTGGCACCGGCCGGACGCAGGACCACGTTCTGGTCGGCGAAGGCGGCGGTGGGATGCCCGTTGGTGGGATCGCGGAGCAGCCGGATCTGGGCGGTCACCGAGTCGGACCCCGGGACGGGCGCGGCGGAGATGACGTAGCCGCGGCTGAGGTCGCCGGGGAGCTGGCCGAGCAGGTCGGCCTCGAGCGTCGTGGCGACCAGCCCGTCGAGCGCCTGGCGGTCGCCGGCGACCTCCGCCTTCACCAGCCGGTCGATCGCCTTCCCCGCCACCTCCGGCACCGCGGTGCCGGCGCTGGGGGCGCCGGGAACGAGTGCGAGGCTGACGAGCTCTGCCGTGATCCTCGACCCGCTGTGCTGCAGGTACGCGAGCGCGGCGCCGTTGGGGGAGAAGGTCAGCCCCGAGGGCTGGACCACCGGGGCGGTCGCCAGCAGGCTGCCGTCGCCGCTCACCCTGGCCAGCCGCAGCTCGCCGCTGCCGTCGCCGTGCCTGACCAGGTACGCGACGCGCTCGCCGGTGCCGTCCAGGCTGGGGGCGGCGACGCTGTCGCCGACGGCCAGGGCGGGCGGGACCATGCGGACGGCGGGACCGCTGCCGTCGAGCGGCTGCACGCTGATCACCTGCCGACCACCGGAGCGGTCGATCCACGCGACCCGGCGGCCGTCGCCGCTGAAGCCGGGGAGATCGCCGGCGGTGAGGCCGGTGAGCTGCAGCGGCGGAGTGGTGGTGGCGTTCAGGTCGACGACATGCCCCGGGTCGGAGGTGGCGAAGGGGACCGCGTCGGCGCCGGCGGCGGCGGGCGGCACGGGAGGCACGGCACCGCCCGGGATCCGGATCCCGGGCAGCGGCGGAATGCCGAGCGGATTCGAGGGTGCACCCTGCGGAGGCGTGCCGGTGGTGGCGGCCGGCGGACCGACGAAGAGGTAGCGGCCCCATGGCGCGAGCCGCACCGGCTGGCTCGGATCGAGGCGCACCCCGGCAACCGTGCCCTGGTGGTGCTCCAGGTCGACCGAGGTCAGCTGGCCTCCGCTGACGAAGAGGACCGCGGTGGCGTC
>JAQBPH010000019.1:0-8383 GCA_028287625.1 Chloroflexota bacterium
TCGTCGACGCCGACCTGCTCGCCCGCGAGGTGGTCGCCCCCGGCAGCCCCGCCCTGGAGGAGATCGGCGCCGCCTTCGGCCCCGGGGTGCTCACCCCCGCCGGCGAGCTCGACCGCCCCGCCCTCGGCGCCGTGGTCTTCGCCGATCCCGCCCGGCGCCGCCGCCTCGAGGAGATCACCCACCCGCGCATCGCCGCGCTCATGGGCGAGCGCATCGCCTCCGGCCTGGAGTCGGCGGCGCCGCTGGTGGTCGCCGACATCCCCCTCCTCTACGAGAGCGACGGTGCCGGCCTGGTCGAGGGGGTGATGCTGGTCGACGCCCCCGACCGCGTCCAGCTGGACCGCCTCATGCTCCGCGACGGCATCGACGAGGCCGCCGCCCGGGCCCGGATCGCCGCCCAGATGCCGCTCGCCGGCAAGCGCCGCCTCGCCACCTGGGTGATCGACAACGGCGGGACGCCCGAGAGCACCGCCGCCCAGGTCGCCGCCTGGTGGGAGCGCGTCGTCGGTCGCTAGGCCCTGCCGCCGCAGATGCCGTCCAGCAGCATCGCGACCAGCTGTCGCTCGTCGGCCGCGTACTCATCGCGGGTGGCGCGGCCGAGGGTGCCCAGCACGTAGCCGGTCAGCACCATCTCGGCGGCGCCGAGGACCAGGTACGAGGCGAGCCGGCAGTCGAGGTCGGCGCGGAGCTCGCCCAGCTCCTGGGCCCGGGTGAGCATCCGCTCGACGATGACGAAGGCCTCGATGACGGTGCCGACGTCGTGGGACTCGATGAACTCGTAGGAGCGGCTGATCTCGTTGATCATCACCGTCATCAGGTGGGGGTCGTTGCGGTAGGTCTCCACCCAGAAGTGGACCAGCCGGCGGAGGCGCTCACGCACCGGCGCCGGCGACGCCGCCACCTCCTCGAGGTAGCCGAGGTGATGTCCCCACCGCTCCTGGAAGATGGCGGCGAGGATCTCCTCCTTGTTCCGGAAGTGGTGGTAGACGAGCCCGTAGGCGATCCCCGCCTCCTCGGCGATGTCGGCGACGCGGGCGCCGTGGAGGCCGCGACGGGCGAACACCTGGGTGGCCGCGGCGACGATCCGCTCGCGGGTCTCGACGCTGCGGCGGCGGCGCCCCCCGACCGGGACCCGCTCGGAGCTCATCGCCGTCCCTGGCGGGGGCGATCTCGCAGCCTCACACCGTCTCCTCTCCGCGCTGCCGCGCCAGATGGTGGGGGCCTCGCCAACGCCATCAGCTGTTCGTCGCCGACGGCCTTCCCCCCGGCCAGTGTAGTTGGCGCCCTGCCGCTGTACGATCATCAGGGATGGTTGGCAACTCGGACGTGGTGCGCACCCTCGAACGCATCGCCGACCTGCTCGAGGTGATGGGCGAGAACGCCTTCAAGGTGCGCGCCTACCGGCTGGCGGCGCTGCAGGTGGAGAACCTCGGCACCGAGCTGGCCGAGCTGGCCGCCGCCGGAGGGCTGCGCGACGTCTCCGGGTTCGGCCCGGCGATCGCCCGGAAGGTCGAGGAGCTGGTCACCACCGGGCGGCTCGGCTACCTCGAGCGGCTGGAGGCGGAGGTCCCCGCCACCCTGCTGGAGATCTGCACCCTGGAGGGCGTCGGTCCCCGCACCGCCCACATGCTCTGGCGGCAGGCGGGCATCGAGAGCCTCCACGCCCTCGAGGCGGCGGCCCGCTCGGGGTCGCTCGCAGGGCTGCCCCGGATGGGCGCGAGGACGGTCGAGAACATCCTCCGCGCCCTGGAGCGCCGGCGCGGCGAGGAGCGGAAGCGGCGCCGTCCCCGCGAGGAGGTCGCGCCCCTCGCCGGCGCCCTCGTCGAGGCGCTGCGCGGCCTCGGCGGCGCGGCCCGCGTGGAGGTGGCGGGCTCCTACCGCCGCGGCCGCCCCACCGTCGGCGACCTCGACGTGCTGGTGGCCACGGAGCGGCCGGCCGCGGTGCTCGCCGAGTTCGCCGCCCTGCCTCCGGTCGAGCGGGTGCTGCTCCGCGGTGACACCAAGTGCTCGGTGCACGCGGGCGGCGGCCTCCAGGTCGACTGCCGTGCCGTCGCCCCCGAGCAGTTCGGCGCCGCGTGGCAGTACTTCACCGGCTCGCAGGGTCACAACATCCGGCTGCGCGGCCTCGCCCTGCGCGCCGGGCTCACCCTGAACGAGTACGGGGTGTTCCGTCTCGGCGGCGAGCGCCTCGGCGGCGAGACCGAGGAGGAGGTCTACGCGCTGCTCGGGCTGGGCTGGATCCCACCCCCCGAGCGCGAGGGTGGCGCCGAGGTCGACGCCGCGCGTCTCCCGGGGACGGCTCCCGAGTCGCAAGCCGCGGGCGCCTCCCCACGTTTCATCAGCACAGACGGTCGTGCGGTTCGGGCCGAGCCCGTTCCGCTCCATCCCACTGGCGGACACTGACCCAGATGGACGAGCTGCTCATCAAGGTCCCGGCTCCCTTCAGCGGCGTGGAGGACGTGGGCTTCAGCGCCCGCTACCCGGCCCAGCGCCCGGGTGACCCGCTGCGCGACGTCACCATCTTCGTCGAGGGGCCGGCGCCGCCGATGCGCCGGCTGGTGGAGAGGCTGGCACTCTTCGTCGAGAAGGACCAGATGATCGCGTCCGCCGCCGAGGACGACGCCTACTCCTGGACGGCGCCGATCCAGCTCACCGACGAGGTGTGTGTGCTGTCCTTCCGCGACCGCAGCCTGGTCGGCGACTCCACCGACTACGGGCGGATGGAGCGCGGCTACGTCTGGAACCTCGTGCGCCCGCTCGCCTTCACCTTCCTCCGCGACTGTGTGCGCATCGGCGGCCTCCGCCTCGCCGACCGGATCGCCGTGGTGCTCGACCCCGGACGGCCGCCGCTGGTCGACCTCGAGCTCGACCGCGCCTCGATCACCCGGGAGAACGGCACGCTCCTGCTCTTCCAGTCCGGGCGCTGACGCCCGGCCCGCGCCTCACGGCAGCGCCGTGGGGAAGGGAGTCGGCCCGCCCGACGGCGCGGGCGTCGCCGCGCCCGAAGGCGCCGCGGTCGGGGTCGCCGGACCCACCTGCGGCTTCTGCGTCGGCGTCGGCACGGGGGTGGGCGTCGGCGGCGCCGTCGGCGGCGCCGGCGGGATCGGAGCCGTCGGGCAGTTGGCGAAGAGCGGGTTGATGCTCGGCGTCGCTGTCGGCGACGGCACCGCGGTGGGGGTGGGCCGGAAGCCGGTGGGCAGCGGGGTGTAGGTCGGGTAGGGGGTGTAGGTGGGGCAGGGGACCGGCGGCGGCGGGGCGGTCCCGTGCGAGCCGCTGATCAGCAGCGAGATGGCCACGGCGACCGCGCCCACCACGACCGTGACGATGAAGCCGGCCGCACCCCACTCGCGCCGCATCACCCTGCGGATCACGGCAGCGCCCGCTCCTGGAGCCCGCGCTCGAGCGCCTCGCGCAGCGCCGGGCCGAAGGTGGGATGGGAGGGAGCGGTGCGCAGCAGCGCCTGCAGCCAGCCCTCGGGGGTGCCCACGTCCAGCAGCTCGCCCTCGAACTCGAGGCCCCAGATGGGACCGTCGGCCAGCGCCCCGGCGATGCCGTCGGTGAGCTGGATCTCGCCGCCCACCCCGGGTGGGGTGGAGGCGAGCGCCTCGAACACCGAGGGGGTCAGCACGTAGCGGCCCATGATCGCCAGGTCGCTGGGCGCCTCGTCGGGGGCCGGCTTCTCCACCATGGCGGTGACCCGGTGCAGCCGGCCACGGCTCTCGGCGATCGCGACGCTGCCGTACCGGGAGATGCGGTCGCGGGGCACCCGCATCAGCGCCAGCATCGGGGTGCCCACCTCGCGGTGGGCGTCGACGAGCTGGGCCAGGATGGGCCGCTCGGCCCAGGACAGGTCGTCGGGGAGCAGGCAGGCGAAGGCCCGGTCGCCGACCACGGGGCGGGCCTGGAGCACGGCGTGGCCGAGCCCCAGCGGCTCCGGCTGGTAGACGTAGGCGAACCGCGCCAGCCTCTGGGTGCGCCGCACCGCCTCCAGGCCGGCGTGCTTGCCGCGGGCCTCGAGGGTGCGCTCCAGCTCCGGGGCGCTGTCGAAGTGGGCGGCGAGCAGCTCCTTGCCGCGGCTCAGCACCACCACCATGGTGTCGAGCCCGGCGGCCACCGCCTCCTCCACGCCCCACTGCAGCACCGGGCGGTCGAGCACCGGGAGCAGCTCCTTGGGGAGCGCCTTGGTCGCCGGCAGGAAGCGCGTGCCCAGGCCGGCGGCGGGGATGACGCAGTGCTGGATGCCCACGGCGGCGCATTGTCGCCGCTGGCATGGAGTTCCTGCATGCTCGGGGAGCGGGCTTATACTTCTGCCGCCCCTCCGCGGCCGTCCGCGGTGGCCGCGCAGCCCACGCCCCGTTCGTCTAGTGGCCCAGGACACCGCCCTCTCAAGGCGGAGATCATCGGTTCGAATCCGATACGGGGTACCACCGCAAACACCTCAGAGACAGAGGCTCCGATGCTCGCCAGTACCGCCCCGAACCTCTTCTTCGTGATCGTCCTGCCGGTCATCCTGCTGGGAGCGGTGGTCACCGTCTCCCTCGGCGTCTACAAGGTGCTGGGGGCGGTCTTCCGCGGCTAGCACCCGAGCCACCGTCGTCGTCGGCGGCGGCATCATCGGCCTGGCCACGGCGCGCGAGCTGCTGCGCCGCGGCTCCGGCCCGGTCACGGTGCTCGAGCAGGAGCCGGAGGTGGCCGCCCACCAGAGCGGCCACAACAGCGGGGTGGTCCACTCCGGCGCGTACTACCTCCCCGGGTCGCTCCGCGCGCGCTGCTGCGTCGAGGGGGCGCGGGCGCTCCGCGAGCTCTGCGCCGAGCTCGGCGTGCCCCTGGTCGAGCGGACCAAGCTGATCGTCGCCACCCGGCCCGCCGAGCTGCCCCGGCTGGAGGAGATCCACCGGCGCGGCGCCGCCAACGGGGTCGCCGGCCTGCGCCTCGCCGGTCCGGGCGAGATCGCCGAGATCGAGCCCCACGCCGCGGGCCTGCGCGCCCTGGTGGTGCCGCGGGTGGGGGTGGTGGACTTCGCCGCGGTCACCCGCGGCCTGGCCGCGTCGGTGACCGCGACCGGCGGCGAGGTGCGCACCGGGGTGCGGGCCCTCGCGGTCGAGCCACGCGCCGGCGGGGTGCGGGTGCGCACCGCCGCGGGCGACCTCGAGGCGGGCGCCGCCGTGCTCTGCGCCGGGCTGTGGTCGGACCGGCTCGCCCGCGCCTCGGGGATCGACAGCGGCGTGCGCGTGGTCCCGTTCCGCGGCGACTACTGGCTGCTCCGACCGGGCCGCGAGCGGATGGTGGACGGGCTCGTCTACCCCGTGCCCGACCCCGCCCTCCCCTTCCTCGGCGTCCACGCCACCCGGCGCGCCGACGGCGCCGTCTGGGTGGGCCCGAGCGCGGTGCTGGCGCTGTCCCGGCGCGGCTACCGCCGGGGCGTGATCGACCGCGGCGACCTGGGCGCGCTGGTCACGGACGCCGCGGTGTGGCGGCTCTGCGCCCGGCACTGGCGCGCGGGCATGTCCGGGCTCGTGCACGACCACAGCCGCCGCCTGCTCGCCCGGGCGCTGCGCCGGCTGATCCCCGCGGTGACCGCGGACGACCTCCTGCCCGGACCCTCGGGGGTGCGCGCCCAGGCGGTGGACGGCCGGGGCCGGCTCGCCGACGACTTCCTCCTCGCCCGCCGCGGCCCGGTGGTGGTGGTGGCCAACGCCCCCTCCCCCGCCGCCACCGCCAGCCTCGCCGTCGCCCGCCTGGTGGCCGACGCGGTGGCGCGCACCTGAGCGGGCATCATCCACCTGATGGACGACCATGACGTGGTGGTGGCCGGAGGCGGCCCGGCCGGGCTGAGCGCGGCGCGCACCGCCGCCGAGGCGGGGGCACGGGTGCTGCTGGTCGAGCGTGAGAGCGCCTTCGGCATCCCCACCCGCACCAGCGGCGGGAGCTTCGTCGCCGACCTGGAGGCGCTCGGCGTCGACGCCGGCCTCTACAACCCGGTCACCGAGGTGCGCTTCCTCGGCCCCTCCACCGAGGCGGTGGTCGGCTTCGACCGCCCGGTGGTCTGCGTCCTCGACGTCCGCGCCCTCTACCAGCGGCTCGCCGAGCGGGCCGCCGCCGCCGGGGTGGAGCTGCGGCTGCGCACCACCGTCACCGGCGCCCGCAGCGAGTCCGGGGGGGTGGTGCTCGATGCCCGCGGCAGCGGCGGACCCCGCGAGCTGCGCGCCCGCCACGCCGTCGACGCCACCGGCACCGCCGCGGTGCTCTCCGCCGCGGTGGGGATGCACCCCGCCTACCCCCGGCGCGCCGTCGGCGCAGAGCTGGACATGGCCGCTCCCAACGCTCCCGCCGGCACCTGCTGGCTGATCGTCGGCGAGCGCCTCGCGCCCAGCGGCTACGCCTGGCTCTTCCCCTACCGCCCCGGGCGCATCCGCGTCGGGGTGGGGGTGATGCGCCCGGACAGCGACGCCGACCCGCGGCGGCTGCTCGACGCCCTGCTCGCCCTCCCCGCCCTGGCGGAGACGCTCCGCGGCGCCCAGCCGGTCGAGCAGCACGCCGGGCTGATCCCCGTCGCCCCGCTGCGGGTCCCCATGGTCCAGGGTGGGGTGGTCTGCATCGGCGACGCCGCCTCGCACGCCTCCGCGCTGGTGGGCGAGGGCATCCGCTACGCCATCGGCGCCGGCGAGGCCGCGGGGCGGGCGCTCGGCGAGGCGGTGCGCGACGGCGACGCCGCTCCGCTGCACCGCTTCGAGCGGCGCTGGCACGCCCGCCACCGCCGCGACTTCGCGGTCGCCTACCGCGTGAACCGCGCGCTGAGCGGCTTCGTCGACGCCCGCTGGGACGCGGCCATCAGCGCCATCGGCGACACCCCGTCATGGTTCGTCACCGCCTCGCTGCGCACCGACTTCCGCCCCCGCCACATCGCCCGGCTGGCGATCACCCACCCCCGCCTCGCGACCCGGTACCTGCGCGCCGCCCGAGGCTAGAGGGGGAGGGCTGTCAGCGCTCGGAGCCTAGTTGAGGATGCAGACCAGCTCGACGTCGAAGGTGAGGGTGGCGTTCGGGGGGATGGGTGCTCCCGGCGGCGGCTGGGCGCCGTAGGCGAGCGCCGGGGGGATGACCAGCCGGCGGACGCCGCCCAGCTTCATCCCCTGGATGCCCTCGTTCCAGCCCTGGATCACCGGCCCCTGGCCGAGGTTGTCGACCTCGAACGGGGTCCGGCCCGACTGGCGGGAGCTGTCGAACAGCTTGCCGTCCTGGGTCCAGCCGCTGTAGTTCATCGTCACGTTCTTGCCCGCCGCCGCCTGGGCGCCGGCGCCGGGGCTGATGTCGCCGTACCTGAGGCCGTCAGCGGTGGTGGTGGTCAGGGTCACCGCCTGGTGGAAGTCGTCGGTGCGCGGCTTCACGCTCGCACAGTTCCCCGAGGCGGTGGTGGTGGCACCCGCGGCACCGCCGGCGTCGGCGGTCGGCGAGGTCGCGGTGTCGCTGGCGCCGCAGCCGCTCAGCAGCAGCAGCGCGGATGCGCCCGCCAGGGTGATCAGGCGCCGGGGAGGGCTGGTGGTGTTCACGAGCGCGGGATGGTACCCGGCCGGGCGGGAGCGGTGACGGCTCCGGCACGCGCCGCTCCGGGAGCGGCCGCCCCCTACAATGACCCGGGCAGCGGCGGTGGAGCCGCGCCCGTCGCCAGCTGCCTCACGAGAGGCCACAGGAGCCGCCGTCATGGCCAACACGATCAAGGAGTCCAAGGGAGTCACATCCCAGAAGGACATCCTCACCAAGCTGCGCTGCCCGATCTGCAGCAACCTGATGCGGCAGAACGAGATCAGCGTCGAGATCGCGTTCCGTCACACCCGCCAGCCGGGTGAGCCCAAGCGCGAGCGCATCATCAAGCACGCCAAGAACTGCGGCAAGGCGGCCTGAGAGCGGCGGGCAACGCCCCCGTAACGACGGCTCGACAGTCCCGTCGTCGCCGTCCGGGGGCGCCGGGAGGCGGTGCTAGTCTCGCCTGAGCCGGGCGGATGCCCGCCGGCCTGAGCGAGGTGGACATGCAGACGTACGTCGACGGACTTGACCGCTTCCTCGGCGACAACCACGACGAGGTCGTCATCGCCCTCGCCCTGCTGGTGCTCGCCGAGGCGGTGATCATCTGGCTCTGGGCGCGCCGGGCGGTCACCCTGCGCCGCCGGCTCGAGGCCGCCGGGGAGGCCGCGGGCAACGCGGCCACCCATGCTGCCGCCGCCCTGGCCGTCGATGCCTTCCGCCCCGCCGAGCGCCAGCTCGAGCCCGCCGCCGCGCAGCAGGTGCTCCGCACGCCGGCAGCCTCGGCCCCGGACCCCGCGCCGCACACCGCCCCGGCCGCGGCCCCGGCGCCCCAACCCGCGGTGCCCACGTCGCCGGCTCC
>JAQBPH010000022.1:0-9743 GCA_028287625.1 Chloroflexota bacterium
AGGGAGTGGCCGAGGTTCTCGGCGCCGCCGGCGGGTCCGTAGTGAGCGGCGTCGGTGACGTGCAGCACGGCGAGCACGGCGTACACCACCGGCACGGTGAGGCAGCAGAGGATCAGCGACCACCAGAACAGGCTGCGACGCTTGCGGAGCTTGAGGAACTCGGCGGAGACCATGCGGGAGAGGATGTGAGCGGTCACGAGGCGACCCCCAGGCGGGAGGTGATCTCGAGGAAGCGGTCCTCGAGCGAGACCCGCTCCGGCTCGACCTGGAAGACCGCGAGGCCCCCTTCGACGAGGGCGCGGTTGACCGCGGCGGCGGCGTCGTTGCCGGAGACCAGCTGCACGTGCAGCTCGCCGGCGGCGATGGAGACACCGCGCACCGCGCGATGGTCGCCGAGGAGGACGCGGGCCCTCTCGGGGTCGTCGCAGCCGATCACCACCGTGTTCTTGACGGGACCGGCCACCTCGCTCATCAGCCCCTGGGTGATGAGCCGGCCGTGGTCGACGATGGCGACCGCGTCGCAGGTCTTCTCGATCTCGTCGAGCAGGTGGGAGGAGAGGAAGACGGTGCGGCCCTCCTCGACGAGGTCGCGGAACATCCTGCGGAGCTCGTGGATGCCCGCCGGATCGACGCCGTTCATGGGCTCGTCCAGGATGAGCAGGGCCGGGTCGCTGAGCAGGCAGCGGGCGATGCCCAGCCGCTGCCGCATGCCCATCGAGTAGGTGCCGACCCGGTCGGCCGCCCGATCGCCGAGACCGACGCGCTCGAGGACCGGCTCGATCCTCGCCTCCGCCTCGGGGCCGCGGACGGCGGCGGCGACGGCGAGGTTCTCGCGCCCGGTGAGATGGCGGTGGAAGCGCGGCTCCTCGATGATGGCGCCGACCTGCGCCAGCGCCGCGACGCGCTGGTCGGGCTGGGGCAGGCCCAGGATGGACACCGTGCCCGCGGAGGCCGGGGTCAGCCCCAGCACCGTCCGGATCAGGGTGGTCTTGCCGGCGCCGTTGGGCCCGAGGAAGCCGAAGGCACAGCCGGTGGGGACGCGCAGATCGACCGAGTCGACCGCGGCCCGAGCGCCGAAGCGCTTGGTCAGGCCGAGGGTCTCAATGGCGAACGCCCCGTGGTCGCCGCGCAGAGGGAGGGTTGTCATGCCGGCATCGTGGCCGGGCGCCGCCGTCCTGTCGTCCTGCGCGGGAGTGAACCTCGGCTCATCCCTGCCGCCGAGGGAGCGGCCGCGCCTCACCCTCGAGGATGAGCCGCGGCCGCTGCCGGATCTCTAGTCCCTCACCGCCACCAGCATCGCGTAGCCGGCGATCCCGTCCCGCACCGCGGCCGCGGCCTGCGCGGTGAGGACGGCGGCGCGCTCGAAGTCGACGCCGGCGAGCGCGGGGATGGTGGAGCGCATCATCCGCAGCGCCCGCAGCCGGGCGTCGATCTGCTCGACCATCCGTGCCAGCGCGGCGTCGTGGCGCTCGATGTGCACAGTGCGCATCCCCGCGCCGGCGAGGATCGCGGAGTACTCCTCGAGCGGGCGGGCATCGGCGAGGCAGGCGACCCAGCCGGCAAGGCCGGCGAGCTCGCCGGTCAGCCCCGGCGGCGCGATGGTGACGTCGGTGATCCCCAGCCGCCCTCCGGGACGCAGCACCCGGGCGAGCTCGCTCGCCGCGGTGGCCTTGTCGGGGAAGGTGCAGAAGGCGCACTCGCAGACCACCGCGTCGAAGGCGCCGTCGGGGAACGGGAGACGCTCGGCGTCACCGACGTGGAAGCGCACCCGCCCCTCCAGCCCGCCCTCGCGGGCGGCCTCGGCGGCGCGGGCCACGTTGCTCTCGGAGAGGTCGACGCCGTCCACCTCCACGGGATGCTCGGTGGCGGCGACCAGGGCGGTCGCCCCCGTCCCGCTGGCGACGTCGAGGACACGGCCGCCGGAGGCGAGGCCGAGGTGCCCGAGCAGCCCGCGGGTGAGGGTGAGGCCGCCGGGGTGGTAGCTCTCGCCGAGCACCATGGCGACCACGTCGCCGGAGTACGCGGCGGCGCAGCAGCTCTTGGTGAGCTCGGGGGTCTTCGCGGGCAGGCTGCCCTTCACTGTCGCTGCGGGGGGACTCCCCCGCTCCCCCCTGACCGCAGCCCCTTCCCGGTGTTGGTGCCGTCGCGGGGCGCGTGGCCGCTGCCGTCGGCCGGGGTGTCGCCGTTGCCGCCCCCGTTGGTGCGGACCGTCTTCGAGCCGTAGCGGGTGACCTCGAGCATCGCCTGCAGCGGCTGCGCGTTGGGCACCAGGGTGGGGATGCCGACACCGCTCATCTGCTCGCGCACCTGCTCGCGGTAGCCCACCGAGTTGTAGGCGCAGAAGGGGATCATCCTGCCGTCCGGGGTGATCTCCTCGACGCAGCACTTCATCAGCTGCTTCACGTTGAGGGTATAGGGGTCCTGGAAGTCCTGGATGACGATCATGAACGCCTTCGAGGCGAGGTCGCGCAGCGCCTCGGGAAGGTCGATGCCGCAGGTGGCGCACTCCAGCTGGTCGGTCATCTGCGCGGTGCCGGGCATGGCCGACGCGCTGTAGAGCTTCTCCAGGGCGGTGCGCACCTGCATGTCGGGCATCACCCGGTTGGTGACGTAGTCGAGGTAGTCCTCGGGGTTGACCATCCGGGTGATGGGCAGCACGTTGCCGCCGTCGACCAGGCAGTAGCTGATCGAGCGGCAGGTGGGGAAGCAGCAGGGCACCGGGAAGAAGTCGTCGGTGCGGAACCACTCCGGGAGCTGGTCGGCGACGAGGTGGATGATGTCCGAGTTGGTGAGCCGGGTCAGCGGGTCGAACTCGACGTGGCGTCCGGAGTGGGTCACCGGCTGGAAGGCGATCGAGCGCACCGCCGGGTGCTCGATGCCGTAGCGGATGATGTCGCCCACCTCGTCCTCGTTCATCCCGCGCTCGACGGCGGCGACCAGGGTGACGGTGAGCCCGGCGTTGGCGCAGTTGTCGAGGGCGCGCCTCTTGCGCTCGCGGAGGTCCTTCCCGCGGA
The DNA here is from genome assembly GCA_028287625.1 of Chloroflexota bacterium. GTDB lineage: Bacteria > Chloroflexota > Dormibacteria > Aeolococcales > Aeolococcaceae > CF-96. Next base: position 3,015 of record JAQBPH010000022.1, read on the forward strand.
TGGCGCGGTGGGTGCGCTCCTTGAAGCCGTCGAACTGCAGGTAGACGTTGACCTTCAGCTCGCCGAGGCGGTTCACGAAGTTCACGTCGCTGGCCATGCGGATGCCGTTGGTGTTGAGGTTCACCGTCTTGATCCGCTTGGTCTTGCAGAGCTCGATGATCTCGATGATCTGCGGATGGATGGTGGGCTCGCCGCCGCTGAGCATGATCACCTCGGCCTCGCCCTCGCTGGCCACGAAGACGTCGAGCATGCGGTCGACCTGCTCGAGGCTCAGCGAGTAGCCGTCCGGCTGGTGGCCGGAGTCGGCGAAGCAGATGGGACAGTCGAGGTTGCAGTTGGTGTTGACCTCGATGATCCCCAGGCACGCGTGCTGCTTGTGCTCGGGGCAGAGGCCGCAGTCGAGGGGGCAGCCGTCGACCACCTCGGTCTGGAACTCGAGGGGGATGGTGCCCGGCTTGTTGAACCGCACCGAGTCGAAGTACATCTTGGCGTCGCCGTAGACGAGCGCCTCGAACTCGCCGTGCTCCCTGCAGCGCTTGCGGAGGTACACCTTGTCGTTGCGGACGTTGACCTGGGCGTCGATGACCGCCTTGCAGACCGGGCAGATGCTCTTCGTGAACTCGACGAAGACCTCGTCGCGGTCGACCTTCCTCCGGACCGAGGCGGGCGGGCTCGGCTCAGTGATCACAGTGACACCCCTCGTCGACGCTCTGGCGGCGGCTCTCGCCGCCAAGCCTATCCGGGCCTGTTCTCCGGGTCCGTGATATGCGTCACATTTTTCCTGCGGGGGGGACATGTCCCCCCCATCCACTCGCGGGACGCGTTTCGCGCTTCTGGCGAGTACCCCGACCACCGCAGGGATCCGGCGGCCGGTGGCGTTTCTCTCCTGTCGGGGTTCCCCCATCCCCGGCGGACCCAGGTGGGGTGTCGCCCACCGAAGGACTCCCCCCGTGACTCCTACCTCCCCCCGCCGGATGGCCATCGTGGTCGTCGCCGCCGCCGCGTGCGGCGCCTCCAGCGCCCTCCTGCTCACCTCGCACTCGGGCGGTGTCGTCGCCAACTCCTCCTCGCCGCCCTCGGCGGCGGCCGGGGGGGACGCCGGCGGCGGCGCCCCGGGCGGCATTGTGCCCGGCGGCGGCAGCCTGCCGGTGGGCTCGACCCCGGCGCTGCCCTCCGCCTCGACCCTGGTGCCGGCGGTGGTTCCGGGCGCGACGGCCGTGACCGCCGCGACGGCGGCCGGCGGCGCCGTCGTGGCCGTCACGGGTCCCACCACCGCGGCGGGGGGAGCGTCCTCCGGACCGGCCCTCACCGCCTCCGCCGTGCCCGCCCGCCGCACGCTGCTCGGCACCACCGTCCACGACGCGGGCTCGGTTGCCGGCAGCGCCGTCTCCACAATCGGCTCGACCGCCGCCCCGCTGCTCGGAGCCGCCACCGGGGCGCTCACCCCCGCGGCGCCGCCCGCGGTGACCTCGCTCACCGGGGCGGTCGACGCGGGCGTGACCTCGGTCGCCGGGGCACTCGGCGGCGCGACCCCCGCGCCTGCCTGCCAGCCCCTGCTCGGCTGCCTGGGACGGTAGCGGACCTCCGGCCGTGAATGGGGAGGGCGTGGAGGGGGCGCCCGCCATCCCTCGCACGGAACCCGTTAACATTTAGCTCCTCATTAACAAAACCTTAACCACTATGTCCACGTGTTTTCAACAGACTCCCGCAGACTTTCCCATGTCGGGAGACCGGGGGCTCGGGGGGACTCCGGGGTGGCCCGTGCGATGTTCGGCTGGCGGAGGAACGAGCACGATGAGCCGGCGTCACCTGACGGCGGACGAGCCCGGCTGTACCTGGGAGTACGGCTGGGACCCCCAGCGCCAGACCTTCTACGCACAGCTCCTCGCGGGAGAGGAGCCGGTGCAGAGAGAGTTGGCCCACTTCGGCACCCGGGTGCGTGAGATCGGCAGCCCCGACATCCTGATGTATCTGATGGGGATGCGCCTGCCGGCGGAGCGCCTCGCCATGCTCGAGGCCGACCGGCTCACCGACTCCGACGAGGTCGAGGGTCGCCCGGCACCCCGTCCCGGCGTCCGCCGTGCTCTGCTCGTGGGGCGCCGCGGCACGGTGCCGGTGCGCGAGGGCGCACCCCGATTGGGGATGGCCTCGGTCCAGCAACGCTGAGAGCGCGTCGCACGCGCCAGAGGCTCCTGATGCGTCGGGCGTCATGGCGGAACCTGCGTTTCCCCCCTGGACCTTAATCCGGAGTTAGCCTGCCGAACCCGGACCGGTGCCCACACTGAATTGAATGGGCACCGGAAGGGCAATACAGGCGCATGCAGCAGCATCCGTGCCATCGAGAGGGGACATCGTGCAGCTGAGACCGGCGAGCGCCGTCGAGGTGCGCGCGGCCGGAGGGGTGGTCTGGAGACCGACCGCCACCGGTGGCCGCGTGTACGCCGTGGTCCATCGCCCCGCCTACGACGACTGGTCGCTTCCCAAGGGCAAGCTCGCGGCCGGCGAGCGCGAGATCGAGGGGGCGTTGCGCGAGGTGGAGGAGGAGACCGGCATGATGTGCCGTGTCGATCGCCCCATCGGCACCACCAGCTACATCGACCGCAAGGGCCGTCCCAAGGTGGTGGTCTACTGGCTGATGCAGGCCACCGGCGGCACCTTCGAGCCCAGCGAGGAGATCGACGAGGTGCGCTGGCTCCCGCTGAGCGACGTCCTCGCGCTGCTCACCTACCCCCGCGACCGCACCCTCCTGGGCGCGCTCGCGGCGGAGAGGCTCGACGTCGCCCGCTAGTCGCTCGGACGCCGGCGTCCAGGTCCAGGTCCAGGTCCACCGCTACCGCTAAAGCGGTGTCCTCACCCACCCGCGATGCGGCGCCCGGAGATCGCGTCGATGGACACCCGGACCCACAGCCGGGGACCGGGGGCCGCCCAGGACTTGAGCGGACCGCGACGCAGCCACTCCACCTCGTCGGGCTCTGTCACCGCCCGGGCGAAGCCCTGGACCAGCACGCTCCACCCCGAGCGATAGAGGGAGCGGCTGCCGTCCACCTCGAAGGCGACGGGCGTTCCGACGGCATGGCTGACCGCTGTTCCGGGGGCGGTGCAGAAGAGCAGATGGGTCTCCTCCGCCAGGTAGTTCACGGGCAGGACCATGGGCCGGCCATCGAGGACGAAGCCGAGCCGGCCGTAGTAGGAGTTGTACTGGAGCAGCTCGAGGCATTCCTCACGCGTCAGCTCCTCCGCCAGGGTCATACGGGTCGGGTTCATGCGGGGTCTCCCCTGGAGGACGCCTGACCACCGTCGGGTCGGACCTGGGTCGTCCTCATCGGCTCACCGTATGGCTCGACCGCTCCGCCGCCCAGGGTCCAAGGTCCGCGGACCACGGGTCCATCGGACGTCAGGCCACCGAGCTGGACGGCCTCTCTTCCTCGGCATCCATCCTCAGGAGCGCATGTGGTCGACGGGGTCGTGGCCGAAGCTGCGTATCGACGGGTCGTCGCACAGCGCGACCATGGCGGCATGGATCTCGCCGATCAGCGCCGCCGAGGCGGAGTGGCGCTCCGGGTCGCCACCGCCGTCGCGCAGGCACTCCTGCAACGTGACAGACGCGAGGTTCTGCGCCTCGATGAGCACCTCGTGCCGGAGGACCCGCGGCGCCCCCGGCCCACCGTCCGAGGCCCAGTGTCGTGGGTCATGGACGGGGAGGTCCTTCGTCCCTCCGCCGTTCCACGGCATGCCCGGGACGGAGACCTCTCCCCCCGAGCTCTGACAGTTCCGTCAGCACCTTCCCGGCGCATAGACAACGCGACCCCACGAGCGCATGGTGATGGTTCGCCCACGTAGGCCGCACATCAGGTACCGATGCGCGCGCTGGGCGGGGCCCTCGACGATCCTGCCGGGGCTACGGTGCGGTCGCCACCGATCCTCAGGATCCTCAGAGGAACGCCGAATGCGCACCCGCCTCGATGTCGACTGCCGTCATCGGCGCGTCACCGTCGACGCTCGGGCGTGGATGGCGGACACGCCAGACCCATGGGACCGCCGCGACGCCCCTCTCCGACAACGCCGGGATGCCATCGCCGCGGCGTATGGGATGCACCCCTTCGGGATCGCGACGCTGAGCGCCGACACGTTGGTGTGGCTGGCCGCCGTCCGGTGGGGCCCTCTCGACTGCGTCCGAATCTGCCGAGTGTCCGAGCAAACCGGCGGCGCCGTGATCAGCGCGCACGGGGTCCGTGATGCTCCCGAAGTCCTCCGACCCTCGGCGGCCCGGTCGTGATCGCCCCCCAGTGCCCCTTCGCCGCTCGCACCGTCGGCTCAGAAGCGATGACCACCTGTCCCGGGTTCCTCCCCGAGCCGCTCACCGCTCTGTTCGCGGGCGACACCTGTGCGCTCCTCGGCGCACAGCAGACCGGAAGGTCCGGCCGGTACGTCAGCGCCTGCCACCATCCAGGGGGCGTGCCCATCGGGGTGGTCTAGCCGAGGTCTAGCCGGTGTTGCGCAGCCCGGTGGCGATGCAGTTGACGGTGAGCAGCAGCGCGCGGCGCAGCGCCGGCTCCGGCAGGTCGGCGGCGCGCAGCCGCGCCAGCAGGGCGACCTGCAGCGAGCAGATCGGGTCGAGGTAGGTCTGGCGGACCCCGATGGTCTGCTGCAGCTCGGGATTGCGCTCCAGCAGGTGGCGCTGCCCGGTGAGCCGCAGCACCTCCTCGGTGGTGCGCTCGTACTCGGCCACGATCAGGTTCAGGATGGGGTGCAGCGAGGGGTCGACCAGGGTGCGCGCGTAATGTCCGGCGATGGCCATATCCGCCTTGGCCAGGGTGGTCTCCACGTTGGAGACGAAGGTGCGGAAGAAGTGCCAGGACTCGTACATCTCCTCGATGGTCTCCCAGCGCCCGGCCTCACGGCCGGCGACCAGGCCGCTGCCCAGCCCGTACCAGCCGGGGATGATGTGCCGCGACTGGTTCCAGCCGAAGACCCAGGGGATGGCGCGCAGGTGGTCGAGGCCGGCGTCGCCGCCGGGGCGGCGCGCGGGGCGCGATCCGATGTTGAGCGCGTCCAGCTCCTCGACCGGGGTGGCGGTGAGGAAGTAGGCCATCAGCCCGGGTGATTCGACCAGGGTCCGGTAGCAGTGGAAGGCGCCGTCGGAGACCACGTCCATGGTGGCGTCCCACCGGGCCAGCACCTCGGGCTCGACCCGCGACTCGCGGTGGAGCAGTGATGCCTCGAGCACGGCGGCGATGCCGCGTTCGAGGTTGTAGCGGGCCAGGGCCGGAACCCCGTACTTCTCCGTGATCACCTCCCCCTGCTCGGTGACCTTGATGCGCCCCGCCAGGGTGCCGTACGGCTGGGCGAGGATCGCGTCGTGGGTCGGCCCGCCTCCCCGGCCCACGGTGCCGCCGCGGCCGTGGAACAGCCGCAGCATCACCCCGTGGCGCTCGCAGACGTCGCGGAGGGCGCGCTGGGCGCGGTGGATCTCCCACTGCGAGGTCGTGATCCCCGCCTCCTTGTTCGAGTCCGAGTAGCCGAGCATCACCTCCTGGACCTCGCCGCGCATCGCCACCAGCCGGCGGTAGGCGGGGACCGCGAGCAGCCGCTCGAGGATGTCCCCCGCCTGGCGCAGCTCGGTGATGGTCTCGAGGAGGGGCACGAACCCGAGGCGCGCCACGCCCCGAGGCACGTCGACGAGCCCGGCCTCGCGCGCCAGCACCGCCGCGGCGAGCACGTCCTCGGCGCCGCGGGTCATCGACACGATGAAGTGGTCGATCACCTCGTCGCCGAAGCGGTCGAGGGCGGTGCGGATGGCCGTGAAGATCTCCAGCGTGGTCGCCACCGGCTCGTCGAGGACGGTGGTGGGGGCGATCAGCGGCCGCCGGCTCCCCAGCTCGGTGGCGAGCAGGCGGCAGCGCTCGTCCGAGGTCAGCGAGGCGTAGCCGGCCTCGATCTCTCCGACCTGGTCGACGAGGGCTGCCAGCGCCACGTGCAGCTTGGCGGCGTTCTCGCGCACGTCCATGGTGGCGAGGTGCATGCCGAAGGTGGCCGCCATGCGGATGGCCAGGCCGACGCTCCCCTCGGCGACCACGGTGGCGCGGTTCTCCCGGAGCGACCGGTCGATCACCTCCAGGTCGGCGAGCAGCGCCTCCCGGTTTCGGTAGCCGGGGCTGACCGGGCGGGCGCGGCGGTCGGCGAGACGCTCACGGCTGTCGAGCAGGCGCTGGCGGATGTACGAGCACTTGAGCCGGTAGGGCTCGTGGGCGTTGATGACCCCGAAGCGCTCGTGGACCTGGGGGAGCACGACCCGCTCCTCGGCGAGGCTGCGGGTCAGCTCCGCGGACACCGAGACCACCCGGGTGGAGCTGCTCAGGTCGCTGATCAGCCCGTCGAGCACGGCCACGAGGGTGGAGATCGCCCGCTCGTGGAGGAGCTGGAGCACGGTGAGCGTCACCTGGGGGGTCACCGCCGGGTTGCCGTCCCGGTCGCCACCGACCCAGGTCCCGAAGCGCAGCGGGCGCGCGGTGGCGGGAAGGTGGAGATCGAGGCGGCCGAACTCCCGGTCCAGCTCCTGCACCAGCGCCGGCACCACCGTGGTCGCCAGGGTGTCGAGGTGGTAGATCACCGACGCCGCCTCCTGGAGCGGCCCGGGCCGCTCTTCGCGCAGCTCGTCGGTCTGCCACATCAGGTCGATGATCTCCGCGATGCGGTCGTCCTTCGACCGCGGGCCGGCGCTCGCGCCGT
>JAQBPH010000038.1:0-3743 GCA_028287625.1 Chloroflexota bacterium
TGGAACCGCCGCGCCGCGGTGGTGAGCGCCGCCGATCCCGACACGCTCATCGACGGCGACGGCTTCCAGGCGACGGCGGCGAACCTCGTCGCCCACGCCGTCGCCAGCACCGTCTACGGCACCCCCGCGGTGTACTTCGGCACCCGGCTGATGGACGGCCGGCCGATCCCGCCGGCGCTCGCCGCCGAGGTCGGCACCCTGGTGGCGCTCAGCCCGGACAAGGGGCAGGGCCGCCCCCGCTGGCTGGGAGGCGGCGACTGGGAGTACGTGACCGGCTCGGCATGGCAGACGCGCAGCTTCGCCGGCGGCACCGGGCTGGTGGTCTGGCGCAGCGCCGCCTGCGGGACCGCGGTGGCCACCGTGGGCGGCCGGGTCAGCCTGCCGCTGCACGCCGCCGCCGGGATGGTGGTGCGCGACCCCGGCGGCCGCGCCGTGGCCGCCCGGCGCATCGCCGGCGGCCTCAGCGTGGTCATGGTCGCGGGCCGCCCGTATACCCTGCAGCGGCCCGGAGCCAGCTGCTGAGCGGGCCCGGCCACAGAGGACCGCCCCACCCATGAGCACCACCGCGACCACCGTGACCCCGGAGCTCGAGGCCTACCTCGCGCCGCTCTTCTGGCCCGAGGACCGCCTCCTCCAGGACCTCGCCCGCGACCTCGCCGAGCGCGGCCCGCAGATCCAGGTCTCCGCCGAGGAGGGACGGCTGCTGGCCATGCTGGTCACCCTGAGCGGGGCCCGCCGGGTGCTCGAGGTGGGCACCCTCTTCGGCTACTCCGGGGTCTGGATGGGCCGCGCCATGGGGCCCTCCGGTCACCTCGACACCGTGGAGTTCTCGCCGGTGCACGCCGAGGCGGCGCGGGGCTGGTTCGACCGTGCCGGGCTCGCCGACCGGGTGACGGTGCACCAGGGGCCGGCCCTCGAGGTGCTGCCCCGCCTCCACGCCGGCTACGACCTGGCCTTCTTCGACGCCGCCAAGTCCGAGTACTGCGACTACCTCGACCACGCGCTGCGACTGGTGCGCCCCGGCGGGCTGATCCTCGCCGACAACGTCTTCTGGAACGGCCGGGTGGCGGCAGACGCCGGCGGGGACGCCGACGTTCGCGGCATCCGTGACTACAACGCGCGGATCGCCAGCGACCCGCGGCTCACCTCCACGGTGATCCCCGTCGGCGACGGGCTCTCGGTCTCGGTGGTGCGCTAGCGCCTGCCTCAGCGCTCCCCTCAGCGGTCGGGGTCGTCGGTGGGCCGGTGCCTCCTCCGCTGATGAGCGGAACCGTGGCGCTCGTTGCCGCCGGCGTTCTGGTCGCGGCCGGCGTTCTGGTCGGGGATCCACTGGCCGTTGCCGTCGTAGTGGCCGCGGCAGTCGGAGCGGCGGGAGTCGCACTGGGGCGAGTTCGAGTTTGGGTATCCCGAGCCGGTGTTGAAGGTCGGCAGCGAGATCTGGCCGCATCCACCGAAGAGCAGCAGCAGCAGAAACCCGCCGATGATGAGGACGATCGGCACGGTGGCATCGTTCTTCTTCCCGTCCCCGGCCAACTCTGCTCGAGACCTCCCTGTGGGCCCCCAGTATGAGCCGCCGTCGACGCCCTGTGCAGGTGCACTCAGGGCCCGCGCTGGTCTCGCGGATCACGATCCTCACCATCGTGGCGAGAACCGCGGCCGTCCCGGCGGTGGCCACCGGACCCGGAGCCCCGGTCACAGCGCGAGCCGTCGCGCTGGACGCAGCCCTGATCCGTCCTCCCGCGGTCCACTCCGTGGCAGCCGCCGCCGTAGAGGAGCAGGAGCAGCAGCGCCAGGACGACCACGACGATCACCCAGGTATTGTCGTCCTTCTTCTTCTCCTCCTTCCCCGGCCGGACCGTGACGTCCCACCCCGGCATGTCCTCTCTCCGCCATCCGAGTCCGGTACCTGGCAGCGTCCTCGTCCCTTGTACGCCGGGCCCGCGGTATTGTCAACATATGACACTATCTATGGCCCGCTCGGGGGGCTGCTAGCATCGCGCCATGGTCGAGGCGCTGCTGGCGCTGGGGATCGTGGTGGTGGCCGGCGGAGCCGCCGGGGTGCCCCTGCTGCTGCGCGACCGCGCCCGGATGCGCCGGCTGCGGCTGCGGCTGGCGATCGAGCGCACCCCCCCGGGTCCACGCCGCCAGCTGCTCCGGCTGCGCGGCCGGCTCCGGGAGTCCGCGGCCCTCCCGCTCCCCGCCGGCGGCGTGGCCACCACCCTGTTGGCCGACGCCCGGGCGGTCGCGACCCAGCTCGACGCCCACCTCGAGTCGCTGCTCGCCGACCCCGACGACAGGCGGCTGGAGACGGCTCTGCCCACCCTCCGCCTCCACGTCGAGGAGGTCGACGATGCCCTCGCCCAGGCGCGCCTCGCCAGCGTGGCCACCCCGCCGGCGCTGCTGCAGGCCAGCATCGCCGAGCTGCGCGCCGCGGTCGAGCGGGATCGCCGCGTCGCCGCCGAGGTCGACGCCACCCTGACCGGGCGCCGGCCCCCCGGGACGGGTTAGCGGGCGCGCACCAGCGCCTCGCGGCCGAGCTCGTCGAGCCGGGTGTGGCCGGTGAGGGCGAAGGTGAGGTCGAGCTCGGCGAGGAATCCGCGGAGCAGCTCGGCCACGCCCTCCTCCCCCGCCACCGCCAGCGCCCAGACGTAGGGGCGGCCGAGGAGCACGGCGCGCGCGCCCAGCGCCAGGGCGACGAAGGCGTCGGCCGCGCTGCGGATGCCGCTGTCGAAGAGCACCGGCAGGCTCTCCGGCACCGCGTCGACCACCCCGGGAAGGGCGTCGAGAGCGGCGATCGAACCATCGACCTGGCGGCCGCCGTGGTTGGAGACGAGGATGCCGTCGACCCCGTGCTCGACGGCTCGGCGGGCGTCGTCGGGGTGGAGGATGCCCTTGAGCACGATCGGCAGCCGGGTGTTCTCGCGGAGGAAGGAGAGCCCCGCCCAGGTCACCGACGGGTCGGAGAAGATCGAGAGGAAGTGCCGGACGGCGCTGGCCATGTCCTCCTCGGGAGGGGCGGGGAGGGCGGCGCGGAAGACCGGGTCGGAGAGGTAGTTGGCGATGCCCTCGCCCTGCAGGAAGGGCAGGTAGGCGAGCTCGAGGTCGCGCGGCCGCCAGGCCAGCATCCAGGTGTCGAGGGTGACGACGATGGCGCCGTAGCCGGCGCGCTCGGCGCGGCCGAGCAGGCTCGCGGCGAGGTCGGGGTCGCGGGGCCAGTAGAGCTGGAACCAGCGGGGGGCGTCGCCCTGGGCCTCGGCGACCTCCTCGAGGCTGCGCGACGAGGCGGTGCTCAGCACCATGGGGACGCCGGTGGCGGCGGCGGCGCGGGCCACCGCCAGCTCCGCCTCGGGATGCACGATCGACTGCACCCCGACCGGCGCCAGCATCACCGGCGCGGGCATGGCGGTGCCGAGCACGGTGGTGCCGAGGTCGCGCCGGCTGACGTCGCGGAGCATCCGCGGCAGGATCCGCCAGCGGCGGAAGGCCTCGCGGTTGGCCCGCATGGTGTCCTCGGCGCCGGCGCCGCCGGCGACGTACCCGAAGGCGCCGCGGGTGAGCTGCCGTTCGGCGCGCTGCTCCAGCGCCTCGTGGGTGAGCGGCAGCACCGGCAGCCGGCCCGACAGGCCCTCGAGGTAGATGCGGTTCTGGTACCCGGCGAGCGGCGCCGCCTGGATCATTCCTCGCCTCCCCCGGCGGCCACTCGGTCGCGCAGCCGCCGCATGCCGCGCAGCCAGCGGTCGTGG
>JAQBPH010000047.1:0-12330 GCA_028287625.1 Chloroflexota bacterium
CGGCTGGCGGGTGGAGGACGGCGGCGCCCGCGGGGCGCAGCTGAGCGACCTCGGCGAGCTCCGTGACGACGGCTCCACCGCGTGCGGCGCCTGGATCTACTGCGGGGTGATGCCGGAGGAGGGACGCAACCTCGCCGCCGCCCGCGACCCCGCCGGTCCGACCCACCGCGGGTGGGGCTTCGCCTGGCCGCGCAACATCCGCATCCTCTACAACCGCGCCTCCGCCGACGCCGAGGGCCAGCCCTGGAGCGAGCGGAAGCGCTACGTGTGGTGGGACGGGCGGGCGGGGCGCTGGACCGGCGTCGACCAGCCCGACTTCCCACCGGCGACGCGGCCCGACCACCGCCCGGGTCCGGAGGCGACCGGCCTGGCGGCGATCGCCGGCGACTCGCCGTTCACCCTGAAGTCCGACGGCAAGGCCTGGCTCTTCGCGCCCACCGGCCTTCTCGACGGGCCCCTGCCCACCTTCTACGAGCCCACCGAGGCGCCCGGGCGCAACCCCCTCTATGCGCAGCAGAGCAATCCGCTGGTGAAGACTCGCGACGACCTGCCCGGCAACCTCAAGGTGGCGCTGGGCGATCCCCGCTACCCCCACCTGCTCACCACCTTCCGGGTCACCGAGCACCACGTCTCCGGGCAGATGTCGCGGTGGAGCAGCTGGCTCGCCGAGCTGCAGCCCGAGCAGTGGCTGGAGCTGAGCCCCGAGCTCGCCGCCGAGATCGGGGTGACCGCCGGGGGCTGGGTGACGGTGGCGACCCCGCGCGCGACGGTGGAGGCGCGCGCCCTGGTGACGCGGCGGCTGCGGCCCTTCACGGTCGGCGGCCGCACCCTCCACCAGGTGGCGATGCCGTTCCACTTCGGGTACAGCGGGCTGGTGACCGGCGACATCGCCAACGACCTGCTCTCGCTCACCGAGGAGCCCAACGTGTTCATCAACGAGACCAAGGCGCTGATGTGCGCGGTCCGTCCCGGCAGGCGGGAGAGATGAGCCCGCGGCTGCCGAGCAACCCCTGGGCGCGCGCCGAGCCGCGGCCGCAGCGCCCCACCGTCGGATTCCTCACCGACTCGACGATCTGCATCGGCTGCAAGGCGTGTGAGGTGGCCTGCAAGCAGTGGAACCGGCTGCCCGCCGACGGCAACGACTGGCTCGGGATCAGCTACGACAACACCGGCCACCTCGGCGGTGACACCTGGCGGCACGTGAAGTTCCTCGAGCAGTTCGACGCCTCCCGCGAGGGTGGCCGCTGGCTCTTCATCTCCGACGTCTGCAAGCACTGCGAGGACGCGGGCTGCATGAACGTGTGCCCCACCGGCGCCATCGTCCGCACCGAGTTCGGCACCGTGTTCGTGCAGGACGACATCTGCAACGGTTGCGGCTACTGCGTCGGCGCCTGCCCCTTCGGCGTCATCGCCAGGTCGGAGGTCGACCACGGCGCCCACAAGTGCACGCTCTGCTACGACCGCCTGCAGATCGACGAGCAGCCGGCGTGCGCGAAGGCCTGCCCCACCGGCTCGATCGCCTTCGGACCGCTCGACGAGCTCGCCGAGCGCGGCCGCGAGCGGGTCGCCGAGCTGCGCCGGCGCGGCTCCGCCGGCGCGCAGCTGTGGGGCGACTCCGATCAGCTCGCGTCGGGGCTGCACGCCCTCTTCGTGCTCAGCGACGACCCCCGGCGGCACGGGCTGCCGCTGACGGCGCGCACCGGGCGGCACAACCTGCTGCCCAGCTACGCCGGGCACCTCGCCATCGGCGTCGCCTGGGCGGTGCTGTCGGCGCTCTCGCTGCGGCGGGGCGCGCGGCGATGACCCCGCGCACCGGCGACGGCGGCGCCGACCGTCCCGGCTACGCCGGGCAGCCGGTGCTCAACGCGCCCTCCTGGCACCACCTGATCATCTGGTACTTCTTCCTCGGCGGCGTCTCCGGCTCCGCGTACCTGATCGCCGCCCTGGCCCGCTGGTTCGGCGGGGAGCGGGGGCGGCCGGTGGCGCGGGCGGCCCATCTCGTCTCCGCGGCGGCGATCGCGCCGGCGCCGGCGCTGCTCATCCTCGACCTCGGCCGGCCGGCGCGCTTCCACCACATGCTCCGCCTGGTCAAGCCGCTCTCGCCGATGAACCTGGGCAGCTGGGCGTTCGCCGGCTTCTCCGCGGCATCCGCGCTCGGCGGGCTGCGCACCGTCGCGCACACCGCCGCGGCTCCGCTCCCGGCGCTGCTGCGGCGCGCCGGCCGTCTCGTCCCCGACCTGCTCACCCTGCCGGGCAGCCTGGTGGCGCTCTTCTTCTCCGGGTACACCGGCACCCTGCTCGCCGCCACCGCGGTGCCGCTGTGGGCGCGGACCCCGCTGCTCGGCCCGCTGTTCATGGCGTCGTCGGCGGCAACCGGAGGCGCGGCGGTGCAGGGCGCGCTCGCGGTCACCGGCGAGGACGGGAGCGCGCTCGAGCTTCCCGAGCGCGCCGCGCTGCTCGGCGAGGTGGCGCTCGCCGGAGCCTGGCTGCGCCAGCTGGGCCCGGTGGCGCGGCGGCCGCTCGTCCGGGGTCGCGAGCGGGGGCTGTTCTGGGGCGGGTACGCCGGCGCCGGGCTGGCAGTGCCCCTGGCCCTGTCGCTGCTCCCGGCACGGGTGCGCCACCGGCCTGGGGTGCGGCTCGCCGGCGCCGCGGCCACCCTGGCCGGCGGGCTCTGCCTGCGCGCGGCGGTGGTCCGCGGCGGCGAGGCCTCTGCGCTCGACCCCGAGGCGGTGCTGGGAGAGACCCCGCCGGGGCGCTGACGCGCTCTGCGCCAGCACCTCCCGCCGGCCTGCAATTGCAGGCAGCGATGGTCGGAACTCGTTGACACCCCCTCGGTGCCGTGCGTATGTTTGCAACGTACAAGCCGTCACCGTCCGGCTGGTGCATTCGTCGGAGGGGGCTCGATGCCGACCGTCAGCCGCCGCGGGTTTCTCGAGCTCGGCGCCGCGGGCAGCGGGGCGCTGGCGCTCAGCGGGCTCGGCTTCGACCTCACCCAGGCCCGCGGCGTCGCCCAGCAGCTGCGCATCCACGGCGCCACCGAGTCGCACTCCGTCTGCCCCTACTGCGCGGTGGGCTGCTCGCTGGTCGCGTACACCCGCAGGCAGGCCGACGGCTCGGTGCAGCTGCTGCAGATCGAGGGCGACCCCGACAGCCCGGTCAACGAGGGCAGGCTCTGCCCCAAGGGCGCCACCGCGATGCAGCTGGCCACCTCGGCACGGCGGGTCGCCCAGCCCCTGCACCGCCCCGCCGGCGCCACCGCGTGGCAGCCGATCTCCTGGGACGCGGCCCTCGACCGCATCGCCGCCAACGTCAAGCGCGCACGCGACGCCACCTTCGTCACCGAGGACGCCAACGGCAACACCGTCAACCGCTGCGAAGGCATCGCCTTCGCCGGCGGCGCCGCCTTCAGCAACGAGGAGGGATACCTCGCCGCCAAGGTGATGCGCGCCCTGGGGGTGGTCCACCTCGAACAGCAGGCGCGTGTTTGACACGGCCCCACGGTGGTCAGTTTGGCCGCCACCTTCGGCCGGGGGGCCATGACCAACCACTGGCGCGACATCAGGAACGCCGACCTCATCCTCATCAACGGCGCCAACCCCGCCGAGGCACACCCGGTCGGTTTCCAGTGGTTCATGCGGGCCAAGCTCGACCGCGGCGCCAGGATCGTCCACACCGACCCGCGCTTCACCCGCACCTCGGCGGTCGCCGACGTCCACCTGCCGATCCGCACCGGCACCGACGCCGCCTACTTCGGCGGCCTCATCAACCACGTGCTCCAGAACAACCTCTTCCACGACGAGTACGTGCGCAACTACACCAACGCCTCCTGGATCGTGCAGGAGGGATACGGCTTCCAGGACGGCCTCTTCTCCGGGTACGACGCCGGCAGGCGCACCTACGACATCTCCACGTGGGCGTACGAGGGGACGACGGCCCCCAGCCAGGCGAGCGCCGGGCAGCCGCAGCAGCAGGTCCAGGTGTCCGGCCAGAGCCCGCAGGGCACGTCGCTCGACGCCTTCGCCCGCCGCGATCCCACCCTGCAGGACCCGCGCTGCGTCTTCCAGCTGATGAGGCAGCACTACGCGCGGTACACGCCGGAGATGGTGGAGCGCATCACCGGCATCCCCCGGGCGCGCTTCCTCGAGGTGGCCCGGATGGTGGGCGAGATGGGCCGCCCCGACCGGGTGATGACCATCGTCTACGCCGTCGGCCTCACCCACCACACCACCGGCTCGCAGCTGATCCGCTCCGGGGCGATCCTGCAGCTGCTGCTCGGCAACATCGGCCGTCCCGGCGGGGGCATGAACGCCGAGCGCGGCCACGCCAACATCCAGGGGAACACCGACAACGCCATCTCGTGGGAGATCCTGCCCGGCTACCTGCGCGTGCCCGCGCCCGGCCAGCGGACCCTCGACGACTACGTCGCCCAGAGTGCGAGCAGACGCAGCGACCCGAACTCCTGGAACTTCCTGGGCGCCAACTACCGGAAGTTCATGGTGAGCCTGCTGAAGACGTGGTACGGCGACGCCGCCACCGCCGGCAACCAGTACGCGTTCGACCACCTCCCCAAGCCGGCGCAGAACGCCTCGTGGATGTCGATCTACGACAACGCGTTGAGGGGGCGGATGAAGGGGGTGCTGCTGTCGGGGATGACCGCGACCAGCATCGGGCCCGACTCGAACCAGGTGATGACCGCGCTCGGCAACCTGGAGTGGCTGGTGGTGATGGATCCGCTCCCCACCACCAGCTCGGAGTTCTGGCACGCGCCGGGAGTCGACCCCGCCACGGTGCGCACCGAGGTCTTCATGCTGCCCACCACCCACTGGATCGAGAAGGACGGCTCCTTCGTGAACAGCGGGCGCTGGATGCAGTGGAAGGACCAGGTGCTGCCCCCCGAGGGCCAGTCGCGCCACGACCACTGGATCCTCGCCGAGCTGCTGCTGCGGGTGCGCAGGCTCTACCAGCAGCAGGGCGGGCGCCACCCCGACCCGGTGCTGCAGCTGACCATGGACTACGCCGATCCTCACCGCCCCACGCTCGACGAGATCGCCCGGGAGGTGAACGGCCGCGACCTCGCCACCGGGAAGCGGCTGGCGAGCTTCGCGCTGCTCAGGGACGACGGCACCACCACCGCGGGCAACTGGATCTACACCGGCTTCTATCCCGAGAGCGGCAACCTCGCCCGCCGCCGCCAGGGGATCGACGACCCGGCGAGGAACGACCCGACCGGGCTCGGCCACTATCCCAACTGGGCCTGGAGCTGGCCGCTCAACCGGCGGGTGCTCTACAACCGCGCCTCCGCCGACCTGGCGGGGAGGCCGTGGGACCCGGGCCGGCCGGGCATCCAGTGGGACGGCAGCAGGTGGGTGGGCGACGTGCCCGACTACCCTGCGACCATGAGCCCGTCGGATCCCAACGCCTGGCTGCCCTTCATCATGAACGGCGAGGGGGTGGGACGGCTCTTCTCCAACTCCACCATCGACGGTCCCTTCCCCGAGCACTACGAGCCGGTGGAGTCGCCGATCACCAATCCCCTGCATCCCCAGGTGTCGGCCTCCCCGGTGGCGTTTCTCTACGACCGGGCCGCCGGCCGGAGGAACCGGTTCGGCACCGCGAAGGACTACCCGTACATCGCCACCAGCTACCGGCTCACCGAGCACGAGCACTACGTCACCCAGCACGTGCCCCTGCTGGTGGGGCTGCAGCCGGAGCCCTTCGTCGAGCTGCCGGTGCAGCTGGCCGAGCAGAGGGGCATCCGCACCGGCGACCGGGTGCGGGTCTCGTCGGCGCGCGGCCGTCTCGAGGTGCTGGCCCTGGTCACCCCGCGGCTGCAGCCGCTCACCGTCGACGGCAGGACCGTGTACCAGGTGGGCATCCCCATCCACTGGGGCTTCGTCGGCGTCGCCGCCGACCGCGACCCCAACCGGGGCGCCAACTGGCTGGCCAACGCGCTCACCCCCTTCGTCGGCGACGCCAACGCTCGGACCCCGGAGTTCAAGGCGTTCCTCGTGAACGTGGAGAGGATGTGATGGCCGCAGCCATGCCCGTCGACCCCCGCTGGGACGACCGCCGCCGTCGCGGCGCCGAGCTGACCCGGCGCTATCCCTTCGCCACCGAGGTGCTGCGGCTGCACGACGCCCTCCTCGACGTCCAGGAGCCCGCCTTCGCCCGGACGCCGCCGCTCGACGACATCGACGCGGTGGCCGCGCATGCCGCCGCCGAGGTGCTGCCGATGGTGGTCGAGGCCACCGTCGCCGCCGGTCCCGAGCTGCTCGCCGAGCGGGCGTGGAGCCGCTTCGAGGGGGGTGGCATGCAGGCGCTGGTGCACGGCTGGCTGGTGGGGGAGGAGCAGTCGCAGCTCGACCGCTACCTGGCGCGCGCGGCCGCGTCCCCGGTGCTGGAGGCGCTCGGCGAGGCGCTCACCCCGGCGGCGGAGGTCGACGCCCGCCACTGCCCCCGCTGCGGCGGACTTCCCCAGCTCGCCGTGATCGAGCCCGGGGAGGCGCTGAGCGGCTCGCGCCGGCGCCTGGTCTGCTCGCGCTGCGTGGCGGCCTGGGCGTATCCGCGGATGGTGTGCGCCGCCTGCGGGGAGACCGACAGCCGGCTGCTGCCCATCTACGACGAGGGCGACTGGATCCCCCACGCCCGTGTCGAGGGCTGCGAGACCTGCCGCCGCTACCTGATCAGCGTCGACCTGCGCAAGGACGCCGCCGCGGTGCCGCCGGTCGACGAGCTGGCGGCGATGCCGCTCGCCCTCCACGCCGAGAGCCTGGGCCTCGGCAAGATCGTGCCCAACCTCATGGGGTTGTAGCCATGACCGCCAGGATCTCCCCGGGCACGGCCTACGGCTTCTTCACCGACACCAGCATCTGCATCGGCTGCAAGGCCTGCGAGGTGGCCTGCAAGGAGTGGAACCAGCTCCCCGGCAACGCCCCCCGCTTTCTCGGCGACAGCCTCGACAACACCGGCCAGCTCGACGCCATGAACTGGCGCCACGTCCAGTTCGTGGAGCAGTTCACGCCCTCCGCGCCCGGGGGCGGCGGCGGCCGGCAGGCGTGGCTGATGATGTCCGACGTCTGCAAGCACTGCAACCAGGCGAGCTGCATGGACGTCTGCCCCACCGGGGCGATCATCCGCACCGAGTTCGACACCGTGTTCATCCAGCAGGACGTCTGCAACGGCTGCCGCAACTGCATCAGCGCCTGCCCCTTCGGGGTCATCGGCTTCCACGGCGACACCGGCACGGTGCGCAAGTGCACCCTCTGCTACGACCGCCTGCAGGCGGGGATGCAGCCCGCCTGCGCCCAGGCCTGCCCCACCCAGTCGATCCAGTTCGGTCCGCTCGACCAGCTCCACAAGCGGGCCGATGCCCGCCTCGCCACCCTGCACGGCGACGGTCACGACCGGGCACGCCTCTACGGCCGCGACGGCCAGGTCTACGGCGGCCTGGGCGCCTTCTTCCTGCTCATGGACAGGCCCGAGACCTACGGGCTGCCCAGCGCCGCCAGCGCGGTGCGGCCGGGGCGCAACAACGCCCCCGGCTACCTCGGGGCACTGCTCGGGTCGGTGCTCGCCGTCCTCGGCGGGCTGATCGCCCTCCGCCGGCGGAACGAGAGCCCGGGGACGCGCTGATGCGCAACGAGCACTTCGCGGTCTCGCCCGACTGGCGCTGGTACATCCTCCTGTACTTCCTCCTCGCGGGCATCGCCGGGGGGGCGTACGTCATCGGCGCCCTCCTCCGCCTGACCGGCGTCGACCGCACCGCCGAGCGGGTCGCCTTCCTCCTCGCCCTCCCGGCGATCGTCGTCTGCCCCGTGCTGCTGACCCTGGACCTGGGCTCGCCCGCCCGGTTCTGGCACATGCTCGTGAACACCACCCCGGGCGGCGGGGGACTCAACCTGCACCCCGGGTCGCCGATGTCGGTGGGGGTCTGGGCGCTGAGCCTCTTCTCCGTGTTCTCCCTGGTCTCCTTCCTCGCCGCCCTGGGCCGGCCGGCGGGCGTGGCGCGGCTGATGGCCGGGCGGGCGGGCACGGCCCTGACGGTGGTGGGCGCGGTGCTCGGTCTCTTCGTCGCCTCCTACACCGGGGTGCTGCTCAGCGTGGGCAACGAGGCGGTGTGGAGCGACACCTGGACGCTCGGCGGCCTCTTCCTCGCCTCGGGGATGAGCGCCGCGGCGGCGGTCGTCGCGGTGGCCGCCCGGCGCCGGGCGGCGGCGGGGACGGAGCGGCGGCTCGCGGAGGCGGACGGGTGGTTCGCCCTCGTGGAGCTGCTCTTCGTCGTCCTCCTCTTCATCACCCTCGCCGCCGCGGGCAGCGCGAGCACCGTGCTCGCCCACGGCTGGATCCTGCTCTGGGTCGTCGTCGGCCTCGGCCTGCTGCCGCCCCTGCTCGGACTGGCGCGGCGCGGCATGGCGGGGGCGATGACGGCGGTCGCCCCGGTGCTGGTCATCCTGGGGGTGCTGGCGCTGCGGGCGGTGATCATCTTCAGCCCGCAGGGGTGAACGAGCTGCGCGTCGGCGTGGAGCTGGCCGTCCCCGGCGACGACCCCGGTGGCTGGCTCGCCGAGGCCACCGCCTACGAGGCGGCGGGCGCCGACTCGCTCTGGGTGCACGGCGGCGACGCCGGCGCCTGGGTGCTGCTCGGCGCCCTCGCCGCGGTGACCTGGCGGGTGCGGCTGGGGATGCTGCCCGGTGGCGTCGCCGGGCCGGAGTCCGCCGCCGACGCCCTCCAGGGCCTCAGCCGCGGGCGGCTCCTGGTCGCGCGCCCGGGGATCGGTGGGGACAGCCTGGAGGTCGAGGCGGGCGGGGCGACCGAGCGGTGGTCGCGGGCGGCCCCGCCGCCCGGGCGGCGCGCCTGGGCAGGGGCCCTCGAGGCGGCCGCCGCCGCCGGCGACACCGGCATCCTCGTCCGGGCGGCGCCGGGGCTGCTCGACCTGCTCCGCAACCCCGACGCCGAGGACGACCGCTCCGACCTGCAGCTCAGCTACGGGTGAGCGCGCCCGGGCACGGCCCGGCGCGCTCGGTCGCTGCGGTTGGGGTGGAAGGTGAACAGCTGGGTGGTGGGGGCCCGCGGGTAGGCCCGATCGCGAGGCGTCTGGGCGTCGGTCCCGGCGCCGCGCACGCCTCCCATGGGCCGATGCGGCGATGCCCGCTACGCTCGATCCGTGAATGGTCCATCTCCGAGCCGCCTGCGTCCCGCCATCAGGGAGGCGGTGCGTGCCGCGGTCGGCTCCTGGTCCATCAGCGCATCGTCGTCGGAGGTGGGGGGCTTCACCGAGGTCTGGTACCACGCCGATGCCATCCCCGGCTGGTTCGGTGAGGTGTCCGCCGCGGCCTTCTGGGGTGTGATCTCCGCAACGCGTCCCCGGACCGTCGTCGAGATCGGCAGCTATCTCGGGCGGAGCACGGTCTTCCTGGGGCTGGCCGTGAAGGCCCTGTGTGGCCCGGACGCGCGCCTGGTCAGCATCGACCCCCACACCGGGGACCGGCAGCTGCTCGAGGGGCTGGGCCTCGAGCGGCTCGGATCACTCGATCTCTTCCGTCTGCACGTCGCCGGTGCGGGGATCTCCGACATCCTCGACACCCGGGTGGCGAGGTCGGAGGAGGTTGGTGCCGGCTGGACCGACCCCGTCGACCTGCTGTTCGTGGACGGCTGGCACTCGTACGACGCGGTTCGATCCGACCTGCGGACCTTCGGCGCGAACCTCTCCGCCGGGGGGATCGTGTGCTGCGACGACTTCGTCCGGTACTCCGACGTGCGCAGGGCCGTCCTCGATGGCTGTGAGGAGCTGGGCCTTGTCCGCTACGGCATCGTCGCCGGCCAGGCATGGGCGGGCCGCGGTGCCGAGCCGCCTCCGGCACTCGCCCGGGCGATCCGCGTGCACCGCCTCGCCCCGGTGGGGCCGGGAGGCGGGTTCCTGCGGCTGCGCCGCCGGTTGGGACATGGGCGCGTCGCCGGGACCGCCTTCGAGTTCCGCTGAGGGCTCCTACGAGCGGCACCTACCGCGGCCCGCCGTCTCCTCGAGCAGGGATCGGAAGCAGGCCCCGGCCGCCTGTGGCCGGAAGCTGTCCGCGACCCGTGCGCGGCCTCGTTCACCCATCTCCGTCCTCAGCGCGCTGTGCTCGACCATCGCGGCCAGCGCCCCGCTGAGCGCGTCCACGTCCATCGTCTCGGCCAGGATGCCGGTCCGATGGTCGACGATGAGCTCGACCGTTCCTCCCTCCCGCCAGGACACGACCGGGAGTCCGTGTGCCATCGCCTCCAGGATCGCCATCGAGCAGGGCTCCGCTCTCGAGGGATGCCCGTACACGTCCAGTGCGTCGAGGAGGCGAGGCACGTCGGACCGCTGCCCGAGGATGTGAACCCGGTCGGCGACACCCGCCACCGCGGACATCGCGATCATCTCGGTGGTCATCCCGTTCGCACGGGGATACTCGCTTCCGGCCAGAACCAGGTGGGCGCGAGGGTCGACGGCCAGGATGGGCAGCATGGCGCGCAGCAGCTCGGTCTGGCCCTTCCACGGAGCCAGCCGCGCCAGCATGCCGACGAGGACGGCGTCCTCGGCAGCACCGAGCTCGGCACGGACGCTGGCTCTCACCGCCGCCCGACGCTCCGGTGAGAGGTCCGTCGCCGGGGCGAGGCTGTTGCGCAGCGTGACGGCGCGCTCGGGTGGGATCCCGTGGCCGATGGCGTCCGACCGGATGAAGTCGCTGACGCAGATCACCAGGGCGGCGCGCGGCAGCACCTCGAGCACCTCGCGGCCCAGCCAGGGACCGCAGACATAGTGCAGATGCACGATCTGGGGGCAGCCGAGGGCGCGAGCGAGCCGTGCGGCGAGGCGGATGTCCCAGACCTGCTGCGCGGAGTAGATCACGTTGGGAGCAAAGGCCCGGGCGTGTCGAAGAAGGCTCCTCCACCGGGCGACCACCGGCAGCAGATCGGCGCACTTCCGTGCTCGGGCCAGCCTCCCGGACACAGGGAGGCCGAGGTTCCCCATCCGGACCGTCCTCACCACGACGTGTGGCAGCGAGCTGAACGGGGCGGTGACCGGGTGCGGCGCTCGCATCCCGGAGGTCTTGACGCCCTGGAACAGCAGGGTCTCCACCCGCGGCGCCGCCTCGTTGGCGGGACCCTCGAGCGCGGAGAGCAGCCTGGCGGCGACCATCGTCTCGGACGTGGGCGACGTGCTCGTCTGCACCACCAGCGCACGCAGCGTCCCTCGGGCCATCCCACCAGTCCCGACCATGGGCCGATCCTATCCGCGACCCCTCCGGAGGGCCATGGCCGCATGGCGAGGCGCCGGCATGACTGTCCCGCCCCGATGCCGTGCGGTCCCGGCCGCCCCGCGCCACCGCCGGGACGGCCCGGGCGGGCCCGGCGTCCAACGGAGCCCAGCCTGAGAGCGGGCGCCGGAGAGCCCGAGGCCATGGCGCGGAGGATCGAGGAGGGCGCTGGAGAACCACTGATGAAACGCTGGTGGCCTGCCAGAATCGCCGGGAACGGGGAGCCAGCGCGTGGAGGCGGCGGATGGAGTACAGGATCCTGGGCCCGGTCGAGGTGGTGACCGTGGAGGGACCGCTGGCCCTGGGTGGGCCCAAGCAGCGGGCCCTGCTCGGCGTGCTCCTCCTCAACCGCGGCCGCGCCGTCTCCACCGACCGCCTCACCGCCGCGCTGTGGGGGGACGAGCCTCCGGGGACCGCGGTCAACATCCTCCAGGGGCACGTCGGCGACCTGCGCCGCCTCCTCGACCGCGAGGCCCTGCTCACCCGGCCGCCCGGCTACCTGCTGCAGGCGGAGGACGGGCGCATCGATGCCGGCCGCTTCGAACGGCTGGCGTGCGAGGGACGCCGTCTGCTGGCCTCCGAGCCCGCAACCGCGGCGCTGCGGCTGCGCGAGGCGCTCGCCCTGTGGCGCGGCCCGGTTCTCTCCGACATCGCCTACCCGCGCGTCCCCGCCGAGATCACCCGGCTCGAGGAGCTGCGGCTTGCCACCCTCGAGGACCGCGTCGACGCCGACCTCGCCCTCGGCGCCCACGCCGAGCTGGCGGCCGAGCTGGCGGCGCTCCGCCTCGTCCATCCCGGCCGCGAGCGCCTGTGCGGGCAGCTGATGCTGGCCCTCTACCGTTCGGGACGGCAGGAGGAGGCGCTGGCGGCGTACCAGGAGCTGCGCCACCGGCTGCGCGAGGACCTCGGCATCGACCCCTCCCCCCAGCTGCAGCGGCTGGAGCGGGCGATCCTCCGCCAGGAGCCCCCGCTGCTGCTGCCGTCCCCGGCGGTGGCGGCTCCGCCGCCGGCGGCGGTGGTCGCGACGGCACCCGCGCAGGGTCCTTCG
>JAQBPH010000199.1:0-8972 GCA_028287625.1 Chloroflexota bacterium
GACGCCACCCGGCTGCGGGTGCTCTGGTGCCTGCTCGAGGGCGAGCACTCGGTCGGCGGCCTGGCCGCCCGGGTGGGCGCTCGGCCCACCACGGTCTCCCAGCACCTCGCCAAGCTGCATCTGGCGCGGCTGGTCCGCCGCCGCCGCGACGGCATCCGGATCTACTACACGGCGGACAACGTCCACGTCCGCCAGCTCGTCCACGAGGCGCTGCACCACGCCGACCACGTCGCCCAGGGTCTCCCCGACCACGGGCCGGCATGACGGGGACCGCAGCGCCCGACGGCGCCCGCGACGACGCCGGCCAGCGGCGCGAGGCGCACCGCGCCATCGGCCTCTCCGCCGCCGGCCTCGCCCTCACCGGCGCCGTCGAGCTCGCCCTCGCGCTGCTCACCGGCTCGGTCGCGCTGCTCGGCGACGCCCTCCACAACCTGTCCGACGTCTCCACCTCGGCGGTGGTCTACCTCGGCTTCTGGATCTCGCGGCGCGCCCCGTCGCCCACCCATCCCTACGGTTACGAGCGCGCCGAGGACCTCGCCGGCCTCGGCGTCGCCCTGGTCATCTGGCTGAGCGCCGCCGTCGCCGGCTACGAGAGCTGGCACAAGCTGGTCGGCGGCGGCGGCACCGGCCTGGTCGGCGTGGGCATGGTCGGCGCGCTCGCCGGCGTCATCGGCAACCAGGCGGTGGCCCGCTACAAGGGCCGGGTGGGCCGGCGCATCCGCTCGGTGACGCTGATCGCCGACGCCCGCCACTCCTGGCTCGACGCCCTCTCCTCGGTGGGGGCGCTGATCGGCCTGGGGGTGGTCGCCACCGGGCACCGCTGGGGCGACCCGGTGGCCGGCTTCGCGGTCACCCTCCTCATCCTCCACGTCGGCTGGGAGGTGACGGGTGAGGTCCTCCACCACCTCATGGACGGGGTCGACCCCACCGACCTCGACGCCGCCCGCCGGGCGGCCACGGCCGCGGCCACGCTCACGGCGGTGACGGTCCGCGGCCGCTGGATGGGCCGCTCGCTGCTGCTCGAGGTGGAGGGGCGGGTGCCCCCGGAGATCAGCCTCGCCGAGGCCGAGCGCGTGGGGAGGGCCGTCGAGCAGGCGGTGCTCGCCGCGGTGCCGGCGGCGCGCCGGGTGCGCGTCATCCCCGGGGCGGGGACGGCTCAGCGGCCGAGCACCGCCTGCACCCCCCTGAGCGCCACCGCGCAGACGGCGCCGACCAGGTAGACCCGCAGCGCCACCATGCCGATCAGGCGGCCGCGCGTCAGGGGCGGGCGGGCCAGCTCGTCGAGGGGCGGGGTGCGCCAGCGGCGGCGGCGCTGGGCGAGGCGGCTCACCGGCCGCGAGCGGGGCGGGAGCACCACCAGCTCCCCGCCGCCGACCACCCGGATCCCCGCCGGCCGGGCGGTGTCGAGGAACTCGGCCCGGGCCCAGGCCCGGCGGCCCCACCCGGTCAGCACGCCGGCGGCGAGCAGGCCGGCCACGGTCAGGCAGCCGAGCACGGCGCTCAGCGGCGCCAGCGGGATCGCCTCGTGCAGCGAGGTGATCACCAGGAGCATCGAGAGCAGCAGCAGGCCGGCGACGACCGTGGACGCCACCCAGTTCAGCCAGGGCGGGTTGACCCAGGGACCCAGCACCTGGGTGTCGTTGCCGAGCAGCAGCAGGAAGACGGTTGCGCTGGGCAGCAGCACGCCGGCGAGGGCCTGGACGAGCACCGTGAGCATCCCCGGCGCCACCCCGGGGAGGAGCGCCACCCCCGCCGCGCCGGCGATCATCGCCGCGACGAAGCCGTAGAAGACGGGGGCGCGGCGGGGCGCGCGGTGCAGGGAGTGGCGTGCCCCGGCCATCTCGGAGCAGGCGTAGGAGGCGGCGAGGGTCACCGCCATGCCGCCGAGCAGCGCACCGTCGAGGAGCACCACGGCGAAGAGCGTCCGGGCGGCGCCACCGAGCCGGGCGCCGATGCCCTGGGCCACCGCCCCGGCGTCGCTGAAGTGGCCGGCCATGGGCGTCCCCGAGAAGGCGGCCGCGGTGGCGGTCATGACCACCGCCGCGCCGGCGACCATCAGCACCGCTCCCACCACGGTCTCGACCCGCGTGTAGCCGAGCCAGCGCGGGGTGATGCGCTTGTCGACCACGAGCGATTGCTGGAAGAACATCTGCCAGGGCGCGATGGTGGTGCCGGCGAGGGCGATGAGGAGGACCACCGCGTCGGTGTCGGGGCCGCCGATGCCCGGGACCAGCAGGTCGCGCAGCCCGGCCCGCCCGCCTCCCCCGAGGATGCCCAGCGGGATCATGGCGAGGTCGACGGCGATGAGCAGGTACATCACCCGCTCCCAGCGGCGGAAGCTGCCGGTCAGGGTGGCGGCGAGCAGGGCGGCGGCGGACAGCACCACCGCCGGCCCGGCGGGCAGGCCGAGCAGGCCGGCGGCGATGCGCACGCCGATGAACTCGGTGACCAGGGTCAGCCCGCAGAGCACCACCAGGTCGCCGAGGGCCAGCGCGCTCCAGAGGCGGCCGAAGCGGGCGAGGATGAGGCGGATGTGGCCGACCCCGCTCACCGCCCCGAGGCGGGCGGCCATCTCCTGGTTGACGATGAGCACGGGCAGCAGCAGCAGCAGCATCCAGAGCAGCCGGCTGCCGTGGTCCTGTCCCGCCTCGGCGTAGGTGGCGACGCCGCCCGCGTCGTTGTCGGCGACCATCGCGAGCAGGCCCGGTCCCGCCACCACCGCCAGCGCGGCGACGCGCCCGCGCCGGGAGCGGCGCGGCGCCAGCTCGCGGACGGACAGCCGGCCCCAGGCCCCCTGGATGTCCCCGAGGTGGGCGGGGTCGACGACGGCCGAGTCGGCGAGGTCGGCGGCGGAGGGGCTGGGCACCCGGTTGTCCACTCACTCGCTCGGACGTTTACGATTGACGACGGTGCCCAATTCTGCGGGACGCAGTCCCCGATCCATCAACTCCGGCGATCTCCGCTCGATCCACGTCGAGGACGTGGCCCGAGCTCGCGCGCTGATCGCGCGCACCGACCACGACGGCCTCGCCGAGCTCTTCGGCGCTCTCGGCGACCCCACCCGCCTGGCCATCGTGCAGATCCTGCTCGCCCAGGAGATGTGCACCTGCGACCTCGCCGCGACGCTGCGGCTCTCCGAGCCGGCGGTGTCCCAGCACCTTCGCATCCTGCGGAACCTGGACATGGTGAGCTGGCGGCGCGCCGGCAGGATGGTCTACTACGCCGTCGACGACCGCACCGTGCGCAAGCTCGTCGACCTGGCCTCGCGGCGGCAGCCGCGCGAGCCACGGCCGCGCTTCGGCGAGATGAGCGACGCAGCCGCTCGCTGACGAGCCGGCCTGGGCGGCGACGACCTTCCGCGCCCGGGTCGGCGAGGCCGTCTGGGAGGAGCTGGTCGCCGGCGGCCGGGTGGCGCGGGCGACGCCGGGCACGACCATCTGCACGTCCGGACAGCCGCCGCGCCTCGCCGCGATCACCGGCGGGCTGGTCCGCATCTACACCTGGACGCTGGCGGGGAGGCAGGTCCCGCTCCGCTACGCGTCCGCCGGCGACCTGGTCGGCCTCGCCGCCACGCTCGGCGGCTGGCGGCTGCTCGCCGCCGAGGCGGTGAGCGAGGTCAGCATGTCGATGCTCACCCTCGAGCAGCTGCGCGCCCTCGCCGAGCGTCATCCCGGGCTGGCCTGGTCGGTCGCCGAGCAGGTGGCCACCTGGGCGGTCGCATCCGTGTCGACGCTGCTGGGCGCCGGCTTCGACCCCATCACCGAGCGGGTGGCGCGCCACCTGGTCGACCTCGCCGAGCCTGGCCCCGACGGGCGCCTCACCGCGCGGGTGACCCACCGCCGGCTCGCCGACGCGGTGGGGACGGTGCGCGAGGTGGCCTCGCGAACCCTGCGCACCCTGCGCGAGCGGGGGCTGGTCCAGACCGGTGCCGGGACGGTCACCCTGCTCGACCGAGAGGCGCTGGAGCGCGTGGCGCGCGGCGCGGAGAGGACGGGAGACTAGAACGAGGACAGGAGAGGAGGGCGACGAACCGCTTTTGTGACTGTCGTCACCGACGTTGGTGATTACTGTCACTGACCAGTGCTCCCCCGTCCGGGGATACTCGGCGCCTCGACCGTCCGGGCAATCCCGGGAGCCTGTGATACGGGGGTTCAGGGTGCACCACGCCGTCGATCTGCGCGCAGAGACGGAGGTCGCGTGAGGGTCCGGTCCGGTCTGCAGCTGCGGCTGCCGGCGCCGCCACTGGAGGGCGCCGTCTGGTCGGAACTGCTCGCGAGCGCCGCCGTCGCCGACGTGGCGGCGCGCGCCCAGATCCCGCGCGGGGGCGCTCCGCGCCGCATCGCCGCGCTGCTGAGCGGCCTCGCCCGCGTCTTCGTCTGGGCCGAGCCGCGCCGGCAGGTGACGGTCGAATATGCCGGATCCGGCCAGATCATCGGGCTGGCCGGGGTCATCGCCGGCCGCGATGACATGGGCGCCGAGGCGGTGACCCCCTGCCGGGTGGGGCTGGTGTCGGTGGAGCACATGCGCGCCACCCTGGCCCGGCACCCCGAGGCCGCCTGGCCGTTGATCGAGTGGGCCGCGGGCCGCAGCATCGACCTGATGCTCAACGTCGTCCACGGCGTCCACGGCCGGGTGCGCAGCCGCGTGGCCCGGCACCTCCTCGACCTGTCGATCCCGGCGACCGACGGCACCACCGTCGCCCCGGTGACCCACCGCCAGCTCGCCGAGGCGGCGGGCACCGCCCGCGAGGTGGTCACCCGCACGCTCGGCGACCTGATGCAGATGGGCCTGGTGACGACCGGGCCGGGGCACATCGCCCTGCTCGACCCCGAGGCGCTGGGCCGCCTGGTCACCGGGGGCCCCCGGCGATCCGTCGCCCAGGAGGGGAGGTCCGCGTCCCCGGACGGCGCCTGAGCGGCCGGGCGGCCGCCTCCTCGACTGCGGGCGTGGCCAATCCTCCTTGGAACCGCACCGGGGTACGCCGCAATCCGGGACGCCACGAACGTCAGGGAACGACCGCGAAGACGCCCCGCATCGCCGGATGGACCCGGCAGAAGAACTGGAAGGTGCCGGTGCGCGTGGGGGTGAAGGAGTACGAGGTGGCCTGCTGCAGGGTCTGATCGGGGAAGCCGGCGCCGGGGATCTGGCCCCTGGCCGGGGAGGAGGACATGCCGAAGCCGAGCTCGGTGGAGTCGAAGTCCATGACGTCGTCGGGGGTGCCCCGGCCGCCGCCGGCGAGGGGGTAGGCGATGCCCGTGCTCCCGGTGCACCCCACCCCCGCCGCCTCGGTGCAGAGGGTGAAGGTGTGCCAGATGTCGACCGCCGAGTCGGTGTTCCAGAAGCGCGCCGGCTGCCCCAGCCGGAGCCGCGGGATGCCGGCGGCGCCGACCGCAAGGATGTCGGCGGCACCGTAGTTGAAGCCTGCGGCCACCAGGTCGCTGACCAGCGGCCCCGGCCTGCCGCGGATGGGGCCGCAGGCGCCCGGCTGGCAGCCACCGAAGTTCGAGGCCTCGGCGAGATGCGCGTGGGTCACCTCGCCGCGCAGGCAGAGCCGCCGGCCGGCGCCGGCGAGGCGGGGAGCGCAGCTCGGCGGCACCGATCCCGCCGGGGCGAGGGCGGTCACCGGCACCCCGGGGTCGAGGGTCACGGGGTCCGAGAAGACGTCCACCCCGGGGTCGCCGTGGGGGTCGTCCGGGGCCACCCAGACGACCACGATGCCCATGTTCTCGTACCAGGACGCGGCCTCGGTGTCGTAGGTCGCGTTGAGCCGCAGCAGGTCGCCGGTGCGGATGCGCACCTTCCACCCCAGCGCCGCGTTGGTGACGGCCATGGCGAAATCCCAGGAGTTGCGCGGGCCGCCCGCCTGGTCCGGCCGGGTGCGGCTCCAGGGCACGGCGTCGGAGACGTAGATCGGACGCTCGACGCCGCCCCGCACCAGGCTGACCTCGTCGCGGACACCGCCGGGGTGGAGGTGACCGCCCATGGCGATCAGGGTGCCGGCGATGTCCGCGGTCACCTCGCGGTCGGCGCCGGGCACGAGGACGGGCGCGCCCTGCTGGGGGGTGACGTAGCCGAACGAGTCGAAGCGCGCGCAGTTCTCGCGCGGCCAGGTGCACACCCGGCGGCCCAGCGCCGGATCGACGTGGCCGAAGCCGCGCTGCACGTTGAAGACCGGATAGGCGAAGCGGTCGGGTGCGCCCGGAGCGACGGGACGGTGCTGGACGTCGAGCCAGACGGGCCGCACCGGCACGATGCCGAGCGCCGCCGCGTCGGCGTCGGCGACGTAGTCGACGTCGTAGGTGAGGAAGACCACCCTGGGCTCCGGCGTCTGGTTGTGGATCATGTGCAGCAGCAGCCAGACGTCGCCGGCACCGACGTGCATCCCGTAGCCGGCGGGGAGGTCGATGATCGTCTTCTCCTCGCCGGCGGCGAAGAAGGGGTAGCGGTAGGCGGAGGGCTGCAGCCAGGCGGCGTGGTGGAGGTGCACCTGGGCGATGTCGGGGACGCTGCCGTCGGCGTTCACCAGGCCGGGCTTGAAGCGCACCACGTAGCCGGGGTAGGCGGGCTTCTCCACCGTCACCGGCTGCAGCGTGGCGTCCATCTGCCCCGCCTTGACGTGCAGCGGGCCCACCGAGAAGTGGAGCCGCCGGCAGCGGTCGCCGTAGGGCTCGAGCCGCTGCCAGAGGTGCGCCTGGTAGGGGTTGTCGGGAGTGCAGGCGTCGCCGGCGACCGGCGCCAGCGCGCGGGGCTCGGGCAGGGGCGGCCCGGCCTGCACCCCGACCGCCTGGACCATCATGGCGAGCAGGCCCAGCCCCGCCGCCCAGAGTCGCCGTCGCATCGTCCCCTCCCGCCCGTCCGCCACCTCGAGGGACGCGGTGGCCGTCTCCGAGCCTAGCCGCGCGCCACGCTCAGTTCAAGGGGACGGCGACGTCGCCCTCCGGCGCCGGCAGGGGCAGCCGGAGGAGGCGGGCCCGCGGCGCGACCGGTCGCTCCGGGCGGTGGCCGGGCCACCAGGGCCGCCGGTCGTCGGGCCCCGGCCGCGAGTCGGCGCCGGCGAACGGGGCCAGCAGGCAGACGGCGAGCAGCACCACGAGCAGGACGACGGCGCCCATGACGGCCCTCCACGGTGACGCCGCACTGGGTCAGGGTGATCCCCTCAGGTGGCGGCTCAGGCACAATAGAGCCAATCGTGAGAGCCAATCAAGCGCATATTGGACCGGTCGTGGCCCCGGAGCTGCGCGCCGTGCTCGGCGGCTGGAGGAGCGGCGACGGCCCGCTCCGCGACCGGCTCACCGCCGCCCTGCGCGCCGGCATCGAGGGTGGGGAGCTGACGCCCGGCCTGCGGCTGCCCCCCGAGCGGTCGCTCGCCGCCCAGCTCGGCGTGGGTCGCGGCACCGTGGTCGCCGCCTACGCGGCGCTGGGCGACCTGGGGCTGCTGGAGCGGCGGCAGGGAAGCGGCACCGTGGTGCGCGCCGAGACCACCGCCCTGGCCTCGGGCAGGGCGGCCGAGCTGGCCACCGCGCTGCAGCGCAACCTGCTCTTCCGGGGGCTCAACGCCGCCGGCGACGTCGGGGTCGACCTCATCGGCACCTGCGCCCCGGCGGGGCCGGCGGTGCGCGAGGCGCTGCGCGCCGCCACCGCCGCGGTCGACCTCGACGAGCTGGGCGCGCACCACGGCTATCACCCGCTCGGCCATCCCCCGCTGCGCCGCGCCGTCGCCGCCCACCTCACCTCCCACGGGCTGCCCACCACCGGCGAGGAGGTGCTGATCACCGGCGGCGCACAGCAGGCGATCAGCGTGCTCGCCACCTGCCTGCTGGAGCCGGGCGCCGTGGTCGTGGTCGAGGACCCCACGTTCCCCGGCGCCATCGACGCCTTCCGCACCGCCGGGGCGCGCATCCTCACCGTGCCCGTCCACGCGTCCGGGGTCGACCTCGACACCCTGGCGGCGACCATGGCCGACCACCCGGTGCGCGCCGTGTACCTGATGCCCACCTTCCACAACCCCACCGGCTGCGTGCTCCCGGAGCCGGGACGCCGGCGCCTCGCCGCCCTGGCACGGTCGCACGACGTGCCTCTCATCGAGGACAACACCCTCGCCGAGCTCAGCCTCGGCGACGCCCCCCCGCCCCCGGTGGCGCTCCACGCCGGCGGCGGCCCGGTGCTCAGCATCGGCTCGCTGAGCAAGCTCTTCTGGGGCGGGCTGCGGATCGGCTGGATCCGCGGGCCGCGCCCGCTGATCGCCCATCTCGGCCGGGTGAAGGCGGTCGCCGACCTGGGCACGTCGATCGTCAGCCAGGCCATCGCCGTCGGCCTGCTCGACCGGGCGAGCGAGATCCGGGAGCTGCGGCGGCGCGAGCTGGGCGAGACCTTCGACCTGCTCGCCGGCCTGCTCTCCCGGCAGCTCCCCGGCTGGACCTGGCGGCGGCCGGAGGGCGGCGTCAGCCTGTGGGTCCGCCTCCCCTCCGGCAGCGCGAGCGAGCTCGCCGCGCTGGCCGGCGGCCACGGTGTGGCGATCGTCCCGGGGCCGGTGATGTCCGCCCGCGGCGCCTTCGACGACCACCTGCGGCTGCCGCTCGCCCGCGACCATGCCACCCTGCGCGACGGCGTCGACCGCCTCGCCCGCGCCTGGCGCGACTACGAGCGGTCGGCGTCCGATCGGCTGCAGATCGTGGTTTGACTCCGGGGGGGCCGCTCTGCCGCCGGTTTGAGATTCGCGGGGGCCGCTCTGCCGCCGGTTTGAGAGGCGCGGCAGTTCTGCCGCCGGTCGAGATTCGCGGACGCCCGCTCTGCCGCCGGTTTGAGAGGCGCGGCAGTTCTGCCGCCGGTTGAGATTCGCGGACGCCCGCTCTGCCGCCGGTTCTTACTCGGGGGGGACTGCGTCCCCCCCGTCTGGTCGCAAGACATCGTGCGCTGGCGCGCCCGATGCCGGCTCCCGCCCCCCCTCGCCGGCACTCGCCGGCGGCGCTCGC
>JAQBPH010000072.1:0-11905 GCA_028287625.1 Chloroflexota bacterium
CGCCCGGCGGGCGCGGCGCGCGGGCGTGCGCTGCGTCGCCCTCGCCGGCGGGCTCGGCGAGGGGGTGCCGCCGCTCTTCGACCGGGTGGTCGAGCTCGGCACCGGCCTGCCCGTCGCCGAGCGCATCGCCGGCGCCGCACGCCTGCTCGAGGACGCCGCGGCCGCGCTGGTGCGGTCTCAGTAGACCGCGGTCAGCCAGTCGCGGTACTTGGGGTTGCGGCCCTTGCAGACGGCGAAGTAGTCGGACTGGATCCGCGACGTGAGCGGGCCCGGCTCGCCGTCGCCGATGCGGCGGCGGTCGATCTCGATCACCGGCGACACCTGCGCGCCGGTGCCGCAGAGGAACACCTCGTCGGCGATGTACAGCTCGCTGCGGTCGATGCAGCGCTGCACCACCTCGAGCCCCATCTCCTCGGTGGCGAGGTGGATCAGCGTCGCACGGGTGATGCCCTCGAGGATGTTGTCGGACTCCGGCGGGGTGATCAGCGTGCCGTTGCGGACGATGAAGATGTTCTCCGCGCTGCCTTCGCAGACGTGCCCCTCGTGGGTGAGCATGATCGCCTCGTCGAAGCCGTTCTGCATCGCCTCGGTCTTGGCCAGCGCGCTGTTCACGTAGATGCCGGTGCACTTGGAGCGCGCCGGGGCGACGTTGTCGTCGATCCGCCGCCACGACGACACCATGCAGCGGATGCCGGCGTCGATGTCGACGTAGGCGCCGAAGGGGGCGGTGAAGACCAGGAAGCCGTCCCTCAGCCCGTGGAGGCGGACGCCGATCTCCTCGGACGACTTGTACACCAGCGGCCGGATGTAGACGTCCTGCCGCCAGCCGTTGCGGCGGAGCAGCTCCGAGGTGATCGCGCACAGCTCCTCGGTGCTCAGGGGGAGCTCCATGAGCAGGATCTTCGAGCTGTCGCGGAGCCGCTCGTAGTGCTCGGGCATGCGGAAGGTGAAGAGCTGCTGCTGCTCCTCCACCCAGTAGGCGCGGATGCCCTCGAAGCAGCCGGTGCCGTAGTGGAGCGCGTGGGTCATCAGCCCCAGCCGCGAGTCGGCGTAGCGGCGGATCTCCCCGTCGTAGTAGACCCAGCTCTCGTCCCGGGAGGGAACGGTGTGGGGCAGGGTGGGCGCGCTCTGGGTCATCGGCGGTCTCCGTTCGATCGGTGCGCGGGGCAGCTGTAGGGTACCGGAGGGACGGATCCGCTCAGCCTCCGTGACAGCGCCGTGGCAGGTACCACCAGACCGGTGGGACATCGTGAACGCGAGCGAAGACGAGCGCGCCGGCGAGTGCCGGCGGAGGGGGGGTAGGGCACGGCATCGCGCCTCTCCGCCCGGTCTTCCACCCCCGCGGGACCAGCGCGATGTCTTTGCCCTGAGCGGGGGGGAGGTACTCCCCCCCGGTAAAAACACGCCACCGACGAAGCCGTCCCAGGAGCCTCCCCCCCGACTCAGTTCGGCGCGCCGAGGGTCAGGCCGCCGCGGGCGAAGCGCACCACCGCCGGGCCGCCCAGTCCGTCGTCCGCCCAGGCGAGGGCGGCGACGCCGTCGGCACCCACCGCCACCTGGAAGAAGTCGCCGAGCTCGCGGCCGCTCCGGCAGCCCACCCCCTGCTGGCAGATGCCCTTGACGTGCACCACCCGGTCGCTCACGGTGAACAGCCGGTAGGCGGGCGCGGACGCGGCGCCGTCCAGCGTCTCCGCCGCGTACACCTGCCAGCTGGCATCGGGCGCGTCGGCCCCGGTCACCCGGGAGCCCAGCCAGCTGACCACCACCCCGCCGTCGCCGCCCGCCGCAACCCAGGGGAAGACCGCGGCGCCGATCCCCGGGTCGACCCGCACCGGTCGCCCCCAGGTCGCCCCCCGGTCGCGGCTGGAGAGCACCAGCACCCGGGCGTCGTCGGAGACGGCGACGTAGAGGCTGCCGGCGGCGTCGAGGGCGGCGGCGGGGAAGACCGATGCGAAGCCGGCCGTCGCCGCCGGGTCGGACAGGACGGTGTGCTGCGTCCAGGTGGCGCCGCCGTCGACGGAGGTGGCCATGCGCACCACGTTCTGGACGGCGCTGGAGCCGCCGCCGAGCCCGAGGGTGGCGCCGGCGGTGGTCGTGTACACCTGATGGAGGACTCCGGGGTGGCGGCGATCGGCGAGCAGGTCGCCGAGCTGGTTGTTGCCCACCGCCGCGTCGCCCGGCGACAGCACCGGCGCCATCGGGGTGTAGGCCAGGCCGGCCTCGGTGCCGGCGGGCGAGCGGAGGATGTCGATGTTGCCGGTGAGGAGGTCGTGGAAGGACAGGTAGAAGGCGTGACCGTCGGTGGCCAGCCAGGGGCGGTCGTCGCCCACCACCGCGCTGCCCAGCGGCTGGGAGACGAAGGTGCGCCCGCCGTCGTTCGATCGCCCCACCGTCAGCGAGCCCAGCCAGAGGCTGGTGTAGGCGACGGTGCCGTCGTCGGCCACGGCGAGGTCCATGTCGCCGCCGCCGAGGCCGGCGCAGCAGGGGGTGGGGACGGCGCTGTCGGGCGAGCCGAGGTAGGCGGCGGGCCCGCCGCCGGCGCCCACCCGCCAGAGGTCCACCCCCTTGGGGAAGCCGCGGATGGCGCCGACGTAGGCGGTGCCGTCACGGGCGACCCGCAGCGAGGGCTCGGTGTTCGCCCCCCTGAAGACGGGGTTCACCAGCGTGCCGGCGACGAATCCGGCGCCGGCGGCGGCGTCGCCACCCACCCGCAGCGAGGCCACCACGGCGAGCGCGAGCAGGCCTGCGGCTGCTCGCCGGACGCCACGCCTGCGGTCCATCGCGCCCTCCTGCGGGCGTCCGCCCGGCCGGCTGTGGGAACCGTGATTAACGCACAGCCGGGGTCCCAGGGCCGGCTTCGAATGGTCGCGGGAGCCGCGACCGGCACGAGACGGAGTTCGCGGAGCCCTCTGATAGACTGGCTCGTCAGTATCGCCTTCGTCGATCGGCACAGGTTCGGGCCCGCCTGTCCGTTCTCATTCACAGGGAACTGTCCGCTATCCGGGCGTTCTCACGGATCGGGGCAGTCCGTCACACACGGGGAAATAACGCACCATGACCGACGTCATCAGAGCGAGCGGCACCTCACTGCCGGCAGCGAAGTCGATCCGCTGGAACCCCAGTCCCGAGGAGCTGCGTCGACTGACGGCGTCGATGCCCAACGCGCACCCGACCGTCTTCGGCAACTACAACGTCGAGACCAGGGTGGTGGCGCGGAGCAAGGCGAGCACCTACGTGGTGACCGACCACCCCGAGGAGCACTCCGACCAGACCATCGGCCGGGCCGAGGGCGAGCGCATCGCCGCGACGCAGGACGCCTACATCGCCGGCCGGGACATGCTGGTCATCGACGGCTACATCGGCAACGACCCCGACCACCGGGTCGGCGCCCGCCTCTACATCGAGGCCGCCAACGCCAACATCGCGGGGATGCAGCAGGCGCTCTACTTCAGCGCCGAGGACGCCGGCCCCGACTTCCAGCCGCGGCTGACGGTCATCTACACGCCCAACCTCACCGCGCCCGGCTACCCCGGCGACCGGGTGATCGCCGTCGACCTCGACGCCGGGGTGACCCGGGTGATCAACTCCGATTACTTCGGCGAGTCGAAGAAGGGCGGCCTGCGGATGTGGAACGCGCTCACCTACGAGCGCGGCGGCCTGGCCATGCACGCCGGCTGCAAGGTGGTCCCCACCAGCCGCGGCGAGCAGTCCATGCTCATCGTCGGCCTCAGCGGCACCGGCAAGACCACCACCACCTTCACCCGCCAGAACAACAGCCAGCCGGTGCAGGACGACTTCGTCGCCCTCTACCCGGGCGGGCGCATCGTCAGCTCCGAGAACGGCTGCTTCGCGAAGACCTTCGCGCTCGACCCCGAGGACGAGCCCGCCATCCACGGCGCGGTCACCAGGAGCGAGGCCTACCTCGAGAACGTCTCCCAGAACGGCGGCGGCGAGGTCGACTTCTTCGACACCTCGTACACGCAGAACGGGCGCGCCGTCTTCCGCATGGAGGCGCTGGGGATCGCCCGCGACGCACGCGAGATCACCCGGGTCAACCAGCTGCTGATCCTCAACCGGAACGACAACATCATCCCCGCGGTGGCGCGGCTCACGCGCGAGCAGGCGGCGGCCTACTTCATGCTCGGCGAGACCCGCGGCACCAGCGCCGGCGGCCGGGAGGAGGCGGGCAAGGCGCTGCGCGTGCCCGGCACCAACCCGTTCTTCCCGCTGCTCCACGCGATGCAGGGCAACCGCTTCCTCGAGCTGCTCGACGACTGCGGCTTCGAGGTCTTCCTGCTCAACACCGGCCGCATCGGCGGCGAGGACGGCGACGAGCGCAGCAGGAAGGTCACCATCCCCTGCTCGAGCGCGGTGGTGAAGGCCATCGCCGAGGGCACGATCACCTGGGAGCGCGACCCCGACTTCGGCTACTCGGTGGCCTCGGCGCTGCCCGGCATCGACGACGTCGAGATCCTCCAGCCGCGCCGGCTCTACGAGCGCCAGGAGCGGATGGACGAGTACAACGCCATCGTCGAGCGGCTGCGCACCGAGCGCCGCGCCTACCTCGCGACGTTCGACGGCCTGCGGTCGGAGATCGTCAACGCCGTCTCCTGACAGGGGGGCACGCGTCCCGGTCGTGAGAGAGCTCCGCGCCCAGGTCGACGCCGTCCTCGACGGGGCCGTCGACCTGCGCCGGACCCTCCACGCCGAGCCCGAGCTGGCCGGCGAGGAGGTGGGGACCACGGCGATCGTCCGCGAGCGGCTGCGCTCGCTGGGCCTCGAGGAGCTGCGCTGCCCCACCCCCACCGGGGCGGTGTTCGGCCTCGAGGGCGGCCGGCCTGGGCGGACGGTGCTGCTCCGCGCCGACATCGACGCCCTCCCCGTGGAGGAGGAGACCGCTCTCCCCTTCCGATCCCGCGTCCCCGGGGTGATGCACGCCTGCGGCCACGACGGCCACGCCGCCGCGCTGCTCGGCGCCGCCGAGGTGCTGGCCCGGCGCGCCCCGGACCTGGCCGGCCGGGTCGTGCTCCTCTTCCAGCCCGCCGAGGAGACCGGCGAGGGGGCCCGGGCGATGCTCGACGGCGGCGTGCTCGCCGGCCTCGGGGTCGAGCGGGTGGCCGGGCTCCACCTCTCCTCCAACCTCCCCACCGGCCTGGTGATGGCCCGTCCGGGGATCGCCATGGCCACCTTTCAGCGCTTCACGATCCGGCTGCGCGGAACCGGCGGCCACGCCGCCCTCGCCGCCTGCGACGGCAACGTGGTGCTCGCCGCCGCCGAGCTGGCCCGCCGCCTGCCCGGGCTGCTCGACGGCCTCGAGCTCGCCGAGACCCCCTGCGTCTGCGGCACCGGGGTGCTGCGCGCCGGGACCGTGCACAACGTCGTCCCCCGCGACGCCGAGATCGGCGGCAGCCTGCGCACCTTCACCGAGGAGCAGCACCCCGAGGCGGTGGCCCGGCTCCGCGCCGCCTGCGAGGCGATCGCCGCCGAGTTCGGGGTGAGCGCCGCCGTCGACCTCCCCCGGCCGGTGCCGGCGGTGGTCAACGACCCCTCCGCCACCGCGGTCACCCACGAGGCCCTCGCCGCGGTTCTCGGGGCGTCCAGCGTGCTCGAGGCACCGCCGATGACGCCGAGCGACGACGTCAGCGAGTTCCTGCTCCGCGCCCCCGGCTGCTACTTCTTCGTCGGCTCGCGCCCGGGGCCCCGCATCCCGCCTCAGCACCACGCCCCCGACTTCGACTTCGACGAGCGGGCGCTGCGGGTGGCGATGATCTCGCTGGTCGCCGCCGCCGAGGCGCTCGCGGCCCGCTAGGCGGGCCCCGCGACCTCGCGCCGGCCCCGGGTGCCGGTCAGCGGCGCGGTGGCCACCGGCATCCCCAGGTCCGCGAGCATCGCCAGGTCCGCCTCCGCGCTCCGGCCGAGCGTGGTCAGGTAGTTGCCCACGATCAGCCCGTTGGCGCCGGCGAGCATCCCGTACGCCTGCAGGTCGCGGAGCACCACCTCGCGCCCCCCCGCATAGCGGAGCACCGCGGAGGGGTTCACGCACCGGTAGACGGCCACGCAGCGCAGCGCGTCGAGAGGCCGGAGCAGCTCGGCCTCGCCCAGCGGCGTGCCGGCGCGGGGGTCGAGGAAGTTGCAGGGGATCTCCCGGGCGCCCAGCTCCTGGAGGACGAAGGCGAGGTCGAGCCGGTCCTCCCAGCTCTCGCCCATGCCGAAGATGCCGCCGCTGCAGAGCTCCATCCCCGCGTCGACGACCGCCCGGCAGGTGCGCAGCCGGTCCTCGAAGGTGTGGGTGGTGCAGATCCGCGGGAAGAAGCGCGGGCCCGCCTCGAGGTTGTGGTTGTAGCGGTGGATCCCCGCCTCGGCGAGGCGCTCGGCCTGCCCGGGCCTGAGGATGCCGAGCGAGGCGGCGACCTCGATGTCCACCTCGGCCGCGATCGCCCGGGCGGCGCCGATCACCGAGAGCATCATCCGCTCGTCGGGGCCGCGCACCGCCACCACGATGCAGAACTCGGTGCCGCCGAGCTCGCGGGTGCGGCGGGCGAGGTCGACCAGCCGGTCGGTGGGGAGCATCGGCTCGCGCGCCACCTCCGTGGTGTACCGCGCCGACTGGGAGCAGAAGGTGCAGTCCTCGGGGCAGCCGCCGGTCTTGGCGCTGATGATCGACTCCACCTCGACCGCCGGGCCCATCCAGGCGAGGCGGACGCGGTGGGCGAGGGCGATCAGGTCGGGGAGGTCGTCGTCGCCGAGGGCGGCGAGCTCCTCGGCGAGCGGCCGGTCCACGGGCTGGCGGGCGTCGAGGAGCCGCTCGGCGGCGGCGCGCAGCGGTGCGGCGGTGCTCGGCATGGGCCGGCTGAGGATACCGGTCACGGTACCGTGGTCGTCGTGAACGCCCCAACCGGGCGGCGGAGGGGGGCGTCGCGGCTCCGGGGCCTCGCCGTCGACCTCACCCCGCTGCGCGTCTCCCGCGACTTCCGGCTGCTCTGGTCCGGGCAGCTGGTGTCCACCATGGGCCGGCAGATCACCGCCGTGGCGGTGCCCTACCAGGTCTACCAGCTCACCGGCTCGACCCTCGCCGTGGGGCTGCTGGGCCTGGTGCAGGTGGTGCCGCTGGTGCTCTGCTCGCTGATCGGCGGCGCCGTCGCCGACGCGGTCGACCGCCGCCGCCTGCTGCTGGCCTCCAACTCGCTGCTGGCGCTCTGCTCAGTCCTCTACGTGGTCGGGGCGGTCCACGGCCACCCGCCGCTCGCCGCGCTCTATGCGATCGCCGGCGTCGCCGCCGGGCTGAGCGCGGTGGACCAGCCGGCGCGCTCGGCCACGGTGCCCAACCTCGTGCCCCGGGAGCAGCTGCCCGCGGCGGTGGCGCTGATGTTCGGCCTCTTCCAGGCGGCGCTGATCGTCGGGCCGGCGGTGGGCGGGCTGGTGATCGGGCGCCTGGGGCTCGGCGCCGCCTACCTCGTCGACGTGCTCAGCTTCGGCGCCGCGATCACCGCGGTGGCGCTGATCGGCCCCCAGCCGCCCCGGCACGAGCACCGCGAGCCCCCGCTGCGGGCCATCCGCAGCGGGCTGCGCTTCGCGCGGCGGCAGCCGGTGATCCTCGCCGGCTTCGCGATCGACCTCGACGCGATGATCTTCGGGATGCCCCGGGCGCTCTTCCCGGCGCTCGCCGCCTCCTCCTTCCACACCGGCCCCTCCGGCCTCGGCCTCCTCTACGCCGCCCCCGGGGTGGGCGCGGTCGCCGCCATCCTGGTCACCGGCTGGCTGGGGCGGGTGCGGCGCCTCGGCCGGGTGGTGATCGCCGCGGTCGCGGTGTGGGGGCTGGCGATCGCCGGCTTCGGGCTGGTCGGCTCGCTGCCGGTCGCCCTGGCGCTCCTCGCCGTCGCCGGCGGCGCCGACAGCGTGAGCGCGGTGTGCCGCTCGACCATGCTCCAGACCCTCACCCCCGACCACCTCCGGGGGCGGATGTCGGCGACCTACTCGATGGTGGTGATGGGCGGCCCCTACGCCGGCGACGTCGAGGCCGGGGCGGTGGCCGCCGCCTGGGGCCCGCGGGTCTCGGTGGTCTCCGGCGGCCTGCTCTGCGTCCTCGGCGCCGGACTGGTGGCCGCCGCCTTCCCCGCCCTCCACCGCTACAGTGCGGAGTCGGCGGCCGAGCCCCCCGCGGACGCGCTCGGGGCCACCTGACCAACCCGTCGATCGTGGCAAACGCCGGTTAACGCCCGCCCGGACGCGCGCCCCGTGTATTGTGCACCTACCACGCGCGCGGAGTACCAAGCGGAGCCGCGACGAACCCGATCCGAGTCTGCGAGTCTGGAGGTTCATTCCTTGGCGCTGAACAGGTCGGTGGAGATCACCCCGCTCGGCGAGATGCCGGCCCTCGGTGTCGTCCCCGAGCGCATGCTTGCGCAGGCCATCCGCCCTGAGCGCTTCGGCGAGCCCGCGCAGGCCTTCCAGTGCGAGGAGGTCGCGACCCCCCGCGCCCGGAAGGGAGAGGTCCTCGTCTACGTGATGGCGGCGGGGGTGAACTACAACAACGTCTGGGCGGCCCTGGGCCGGCCCGTCGACGTGATCAAGGCGCGCAATCGCGCCGGAGAGCCCGAGCCCTTCCACATCGGCAGCAGCGACGCATCCGGCATCGTCTGGGAGGTCGGCGAGGGGGTCGAGAACGTCAAGGTGGGCGACGAGGTGGTCATCCACTGCGGCGTCTGGGATCTCCAGGACCCCTGGATCAAGGCGGGCGGCGACCCCATCACCGCCCCCAGCAACCGGATCTGGGGGTACGAGACCAACTGGGGCTCGTTCGCCCAGTTCACCCGGGTGCAGGCCCACCAGGTGCTCCCGAAGCCGCCGCACCTCCCCTGGGCGCCGGCGGCCGCCTACATGCTGGTGGGGGCGACCGCCTACCGCATGCTCGCCG
Organism: Chloroflexota bacterium; assembly: GCA_028287625.1. GTDB lineage: Bacteria > Chloroflexota > Dormibacteria > Aeolococcales > Aeolococcaceae > CF-96. Next base: position 8,915 of record JAQBPH010000072.1, read on the forward strand.
GCTGGTCGCCGCACACCGTCCGCGAGGGCGACGTGGTGCTGGTCTGGGGCGCCTCCGGCGGCCTCGGCTGCCAGGCGGTGCAGATCGTCAAGGCGATGGGTGGCATCCCGGTCGCGGTGACCTCGAAGCAGCACCGCGGCGACTGGGTCAAGGAGCTCGGCGCCGTCGGCTACATCGACCGCGGCGACTTCGACCACTGGGGGCCGATGCCCGACTGGCGCGACGACGCCGCCTACGCCGAGTGGCTGGGCGGGGCGAGGGCCTTCGGCAAGGCGATCTGGGACGTGCTCGGCGAGCGCCGCAACCCCCGCATCGTCTTCGAGCACCCCGGCGAGAGCACCATCCCGACCTCGATCTTCGTCTGCGACAACGCCGGCATGGTGGTGATCTGCGCCGGCACCACCGGCTACGAGGCCACCGTCGACCTCCGCTACCTGTGGATGCGGCAGAAGCGCCTCCAGGGGTCGCACTTCTCCAACGACGAGCAGGCGGCGGCGCTCAACCGGCTGGTCTGGGACGGGAAGGTCGACCCCTGCCTCTCCCTGACCCTCGGCTTCGACGAGGTCGGCAAGGCCCACCAGCTCATGTACGAGAACCGCCACCCCCGGGGCAACATGGCCATCCTGGTGGGGGCGAAGACCGCCGAGCAGAGGGACCTCGGCTAGGGCGACCTCGCGGAGGCGGCGCCGCGAGCGAGCGGGGCCGGCTAGCCCGCCGCGGCGGCCACGGCGAGCGGCGAGACCCGGCTCAGCCGGATCCCGTCCACCCCGGTCAGCTCGCGCTCCGGCGCGCCCACGGCGAGCGCGCCGGCGACGGCCTGGACCAGCTCGCGGGGCGGCAGCACGGCGAGCTCGACCCGGCGGCCGTCGGCCAGCCAGACGATCTCCTCGGGGGTGAGCAGGTCGGCGAGGTCGGCCCCGATCAGCGCCGGGGCGCCCTCGATCACGGGGATCCGGCGGCCGGCGATGTGCGCCGGCCGCAGCCCCAGGTCGACGACCTCGGCGGCGCCCGCGGCGCGCAGCCGCAGCGGCAGGGCGCAGCCCCGCGGATCGGCGTCGTGGACGCTGAGCACCCGGCGGCCGGCCACCGCCCCGGCGGCCGCCTCCTCGGCGAGCACCTCGGCGACCAGCCCGGCCGCGGAGCGGTTGGCGGCGAGCACCGCGGCGGTCTCGGCACGGTCGCAGACCACCAGCACGCCGCCGGCGGGGGCCCCGGCGGGGGCGCCGCCGCCAGCCGGCTCGACCATGCCCTCCAGCAGCGGGGTGCCGCGCCGCGGCTCGACCACCTCGCTGACGAACTCGTCGTAGCCGAGGGCCAGCGCCCGGGTGGTGGGCTGGGACCGGGCCCTGCGGCGGGCGCGGACCCCGAACCCGGTGACCGCCATGCCGACCGGGATCAGCGGCCAGATGAAGAAGGAGGCGGCGAGGATGCCGACCACCAGGGTGACCGCCATCAGCAGGACGCCCAGGGCGATCTGCCCCGCCCCGGGGGCGACCTCGGGACGCTCCAGCACCGCGCACACCGCGTAGTAGAGGTGGCGCGGGCCGAAGCGCAGGCTGCCGTCACGCAGCCGCGCGGCCATGTCGGCGACGAGGCGGTCGTTCACCCGGTAGGCCATCGGCGGCGACTCTACCCGCTGGCCCTCGGCGGTCAGCCGCCGATGTAGGACATCTCGATGCGGCGCACCCCGGCGGTGAGCTCGGAGCGGGCCTCGGAGTAGCGGTCGCGCCGCCGCCCCCAGACTCTCGCCACCAGGTCGCCGAGGTGGGCGTCGGAGGCCCCGGCGCGGAGCGGGCCGCGCAGGTCGTGGCCCTCGGTGGCGAAGAGGCAGGTGTAGAGGCGGCCGTCGGCGCTGAGCCGGGCGCGGGTGCAGTCGGCGCAGAAGGGCTGGGTGACCGAGGAGATCATGCCCACCTCCCCGCCGCCGTCGCGGTAGCGGTGGCGGCCCGCCACCTCACCGCGGTAGCTCGGGGCGGCGGGCTCGAGCGGCATCTCGGCGTCGATCCTGGCGACCAGCTCGGCGGCGGGCACGACCTCCTCGAGCCGCCAGCCGTTGGTCGTGCCCACGTCCATGAACTCGATGAAGCGGAGCACGCAGCCGCGCTCGCGGGCGAAGCGGGCGAGGTCCAGCACCCCGGCGTCGTTGACCCCGCGGCGGATCACGGCGTTCAGCTTCACCGGAGCCAGCCCCGCCTCGATGGCGGCGTCGATGCCCTCCACCACCCGGGCCAGGGGCACGTCCCGGTCGTTCATCGCCCGGAAGACGGCGTCGTCCACGGAGTCGAGGCTGACCGTGACCCGGCGCAGCCCGGCGTCCCGGAGCCCCCGGGCATGGCGGGCGAGCAGCACCCCGTTGGTGGTGAGGGCCAGGTCCTCCACCCCCTCGACGGCGGCGATCTGGCCCACCAGGGCGGGCAGGTCGCGGCGCAGCAGGGGCTCGCCGCCGGTGAGGCGCACCTTGCGCACGCCCGTCCCCACGAACACCCGTACCAGCCGGGTGAGCTCCTCGAAGCTGAGCAGCTCGGGCCGGGGAAGGAAGCGGAAGTCGCGCCCGTACACCTCCTTCGGCATGCAGTAGGTGCAGCGAAAGTTGCAGCGATCGGTGACCGAGACCCGGAGGTCCCGGAGCGGCCGCCGGAACTGGTCGAACATGGACCAATTCTCGCTCCTGCGAGCTTCGTCATGCTCGGCGGATGCTCGGGTGACCTGCGCCGGGGGAGCTGCTCGGGCGATCTGCCGCCGGGGGAGTTGCTCGGGCGATCTGCCGCCGGTCGAGATACCCGGCAGTCTGCCGCCGGTCGAGATTCGCGGTGGGCCGCTCTGCCGCCGGTTTTGACTCGGGGGGGACTGCGTCCCCCCCGTCTAGTCGCAAGTCAGCGATGGCCCCTGGCGGGCCCACCCTCACGCGATGAAAATGCGCCAAGCGCTTCGCGCGGGCCTATTTTCGTATCAGACATCGTGCGCTGGCGCGCCCGATGCCGGCTCCTGCCC
>JAQBPH010000086.1:0-21617 GCA_028287625.1 Chloroflexota bacterium
CGCGCCACCGCCGCCGGCCCCCCGCCGGTCACCCCCTCACAACGCTGCCCCCCCGCACCCGGTCGGGCGGGCCCCCCGGGCCCCCGCCCCACGACTTTGTGGGGGCATACTTCCCGGCCGTGAGCCATCCCCTCCGGCGACCCGCCCCGATCCTCGTCCTGCTCGCCGCCGGGGCCGCGCTCTCCGCCTGCGGCGGTCAGGCCGGGGTCAACACGCCCGCGCCCGGCACCCCGCCGCCCTCGGTCGCCCCCGGCGCCCTGCAGCCGGGCTCGCGGCTCGACGGGGACACCTTCACGGCCGCGGTCCCGGTGGGCTGGTCGGTCAAGGCGACGGCGACGCCCAGCTCGGGCGGTCCTCAGTCGGCGACGGTGCGGCAGACCGAGGTCGACTCGCCGTCGCGAGACGCGGCGCTCATCATCCTCGAGTACCCGGACTCGATCTTCCCCGCGGCCACCCTGCAGGAGAGCCTGGACGACTTCGTCGCCCGGGTTGTCACGCTGCCCACCGGGTCGGCGAGCCCCCAGGCGGTCCAGCCGAAGACCCACGTCAGGGTGGCCGGGGAGGATGCGGTGGTGCTCGCCTTCCAGGACGTCTACAAGGGGACGCCCGGCTACACCCGGGTCTCGGTCTTCCGCCACGCGCAGGTGGTGTACGTGCTCACCCTGGGGACGAAGCCGGCGCTCGCGGCATCGTACGGGCCGGCGCTCGACACCGTGCTCAGCTCCTGGACCTGGAAGTAGGCGGAGCGCCGCGCGGGCTCCCCGGTGGTGGAGCCAGGGGGGCTCGAACCCCGGACCTCTTGCATGCACTGCAAGCGCTCACATCCGCAGGCGTATTGCCGGCGATTTCGAATCGAGGAGCAGCGGGACCGTTCCGAATCCGAAGAGCAGCAGCGCTTGCTCGCCCAGACTTGACTCTGGCTCTGGAGAAGCAGCCGGGCCGCGGGAGCACGAGCGCCGACGAGCTCGCCGGAGAGTGAGAAGGGCCTCCGCCCCTGCGTGTGGAGGACCTTCTGGATCTCCGAACCTGATGCCAGCGATCAGACCTCGAAGAGTGTCGGTTGGATATCCCCAGAGGGGTCATGGGACCGAGCGGCGGCGGCGACAGTCGACGCCGATGTGGAAGTAACCGCGGACCGACCTCGAGCCAGCTTCTCGGCCCACTCGCGGATCTTGGCGTCCGGGTCGACAGCGGCGAGGCGACGAGCGGCGTCGGGGCCCTCGCGCTCCGCGAGCCGTTCGAGGGCGGTACGACGAACCGAGCCCCGAGGCCAGCTCAGGCCGAGGGCCAGCAGATCTGAGGCGGCGGGTTCGCCCAGCACTTCCAGCACGTCAAGCATGCCGGCCAGCGCCGCACCGGTGCCCGCGGCGTCGAGACGCTGCGCACCCTCCCACACGTCCGCCCACTCCCCTGGGTGGCTGCGGACGAGCTGCGCAGCCGCCCAGCGGTGCAGCGGTGGCGGAACCCGGCGCGCGATGTTCAGCGGCCCAGCGCCATCGTCACCAGAGATCTCGGCGGTGTCGTCGTCGGTCTCTTCCACCAGCCGGATCGTCACCCATTCCCCGTCCGACCAGCCGAGCGGCGCTGTCCATGTGATGGTGGTTCCCTCGAGGAAGCGTGAGGCCAGTTCGGTCAGCCCCGCCTTGTCGAGCACCCCCGAGCCCGCGATGGCGGCGATGAGGCCAGCGGTGGCGCGCCGCCACCGCCAGTCGGTGCACAGCAGCAGCGCCGTGTCCGCCGCGCCGGCTTGGCCGTCGCCGTGATGGTGGTGCCAGAGCATCTCGGCGTCCCAGGAATTGGCGGCGGAGGGCAGGCCGGCTCCAAGCGTCAGCGCACGCCACAAATCGTCGGTGGACGCCGCCCCGAAAAGGGCTGCAAGGTCCCCGAGAGCCGAGAGCCCGTCATCGATCTCGTCCAATCCGCGCATCCTGCCAGACTTGGAGGATCGTGTGGGGCAAGCGCCACTTGCGGCGCGGTGCCTTGCCCAGGGAGATCGCCGAAAGCTGCGAGCTTCCAAGTCGGTCGCACATGATCGTGCTCTTGGCCGGATACCGCGTCGTCGGCGACGTCGTGAGGCGGACTCACTGAGACGTGGTGCGGCTGCACGGGCACCCTGGGCCCGACCGGCGCGCGGTCTGCGGCTCGCGCAGCCCGTAGTCAGTCGGGGACGACGCCGAGACCCTGCGCACCCTGACCCGAGACCTGCGCCGTCGGTACTGACGTGTCAACGGACAGTACCGTGGCCCACGCCAGGGTCTGCAAACCTCAGCGGAAGGCGTCCACCGGCAGGCCAGCGAACAGCGCCGAGGCAGCGGTCTGGCCAGTTCCTTGTCGGGACCCCAGCCAGTCTCAGCGGAGGGTGGCGCCGCGAGCGATGCGCGCCAGCTCCTCGGGCCGCACGACGATGACCAGCCCACCACGGTTGTCGATGATCCCCTCCTCCCGCAAAGCTCGGAGGAGACGCGTGATCACCTCTCTCGCCGTCCCGACCGCGTCTGCCAGAGCCTGGTGGGTGGCCTGGACCGCCACCTCCCCCTCCAGCGTCTGTGTTGCGCGGTCCAGCAGGTGCCGCGCGACGCGGACCCTGACGCTCTCGAACCCCGCCCCCAGCACTGTCGCCACCGATTCCGTGCCCCAGCCGGCGACCTGTTCCATCAGAGCCCACGAGAGATCGGGATGGGCGCTCGCCAGGTCACGAAGCCGGTCCATCGACAGCAACGCGAGAGTGGTCTCGGTGACCACCTCCGAACTCAGCATCGTCGTACCAGTGAGCAGCCCTGCCAAGCCGATCAGATCTCCGGCCCGTGCGTATCGGAGGGGCACCTGCCGCCCGTCGCCGGTCCAGGTGAACACGCGGACGAGTCCGGCGCAGACGGCGGCGAGTCGCGGCGGCTTGCCCGTGCTGAAGATCGCCGTTCCGGCCATGGCACGCACCACCGGGACGCCCGTCAAGAGCTCTTCCCAGAGGTGGTCACCGATCCTCGTGCGCAACGGCTCGAGCGCCGGCAGCGGGGCCCACGCCGTCTCACGGCCAGCTCCCGACTCCCCTCTCATCATCCTCTCTTTCGACCCTCGCTCCATCGCATCTCGCTCCATCGCATCTCGCTCCATCGATCTCCCACTTTTCTGAACCGGTCGGTTCAAAGTATACTGAAACGGCCGATTCAGAACGAACCCAGGGGGAGATGCAGGTGACACGACCACGGGCTTTCACCCTCGCCGCGGCGGTGGAGGAGAGCAAGAGCGCCTTCTGGGAGCAGGGCTACCAGGGCACCGGCATCAGGGACCTCGAGCGACGCACCCACCTCAACCGGTCCAGCCTGTACTCTGCGTTTGGGAGCAAGGAGGGGCTCTTTCGTGATTCCCTCGATTCGTACATCCGCGACTTCATCGATCCCCTTCTCACTCCCATGGACGATCCCAGGGCGCGGATCCGGGATGTCGAGGGCTTCTTCAGCCGTCTCGCTGCGCTCTTCCGCGACGGCGAGTCGCCTGCCCGGCATGGCTGCCTGTGGGTGAACTCGATCGCCGAGTTCGCCGGCCGTCCTGCGCCGGTCGACGTCCGAGCCGCAGAGTATCGGGATCGTCTTCGACTGGCGTTCGCCAATGCACTGGCGGACACTGCGCGGCGCGGCTCCAGAGGCTCCGTGGTCATCCAGCGGAGAGCGTGGATGCTGGGAGTCGCCACCTACGGAGTGTGGATCTGCGCGCGACACGATCCCGCGGACGCCGCGCGTCTCTGCGATGCCCTGATTTCCGAGATCCGGTCGTGGGGACGCTCCTGAGGCTCCGACCACCGATTGGACGGCGGGTCGGCGATCAGCCCCCCTCGCAGATGGGTCCGGACGTGGTCCGGACAGCGCTTTCCGCTGGCCTGATTGTACACCGACGCCGCGCAGGAGCGGCACTCGACATATCGTGGGTGTCACGCACCACAATGAGGCGTCCACGACGAAGACGCTGAGCGCAGGGAAGGCACGCCCAACGCTGCCGACGTAGCACCAGAAAGCAGGCAGCAGACCGAGCGCGGAGACGGCCTTGGGGGCGACAACCCACCAGCCACACCGTAAGGACTTCGGCCCTGGGTGGGTGGGACGCTCTGATTCTGGCCAGTCAGGTGTTATTTCAATCGCGCTGCTTGCCAGCAGGGTCGCACTGGTTTCGCTCGTTCCCGACGAAGGGACTGTGCGCGCTGCCTTCGACGGCGGCCGAAAGCTGGATGTTCGCCCGGCGACCGCACTGTACGAATAGCGCATATGGACCTCGCACGCGCTCAAGCGGTGTCTCGAGAGTGACTGTACTGGCTCGCGCCACCCCCCAGAGGCTGCTCGCTGCCATCGCCGCGGAGTCATCAACGGACGTAGTGGCAGAGCGGAAGCTGGGAGTGGACCGTCGGGGCCGACGTGCAGCTGGGACGGGGCGGGGAGACAGTTTGTCTCTGCTCGGAGACCGTCGACGGCTGCGTCGCACCGCGCAGATTCATGCTGTTGGCGGATCAGCCAGGCCCCGATGATGGCCGTGGTTGCGATGAGCAGGAGTCCCTTCCATGTCAGAGCGAGACGCGCGCGCCACGGAACCCGGCGCCTGCGCGGCAGGTGGGGCGGTTGGTCCGCCCGGTGATGCTCCGTCCGGTGACGCGCCATCCTGTCCAGCAGCCCACGGTTGTCCGAGTAGGGCCTCGTGCGTGGCGAGAATGGAAGTGGGGTGGCGACCGCTTTTCCGGGGACGTGTTCGCAGCCCACCCGTGGCGAGACGCTGCTATTGGACAATGAGCCGGGTCTCCCGCTCGCTCGCCACCCGGGTCGTGTCATAGGTGATCACGGGATTGGCGTGGTTTCCGCTCTGCACCTCCCAGCTGTCGACGATCACCTGTCCCTGTGTCGAGAAGAGCGCGTTCTGTCCCACGCTGCACATCCCGGACGGCATGTAGACCGTCCCGGTCATGACCAGTTGCGTTGAGTTCTTCTCAACGTACAGGCCCGCCGCTGAGCTCGGGGGGGCGTACACGGAGAAGTAGCCGTCGTCGGGGTTGTCGGTGGTCCCGGCCGGCGGCTGGTACGGGGTGAGCAGAACGCTGGCGGCATCCGTCGCGTTCTGCAGGTTGCGGTGATAGTGCGTCTGAAGACTGAGGTCGGTGGCGAGGGCGACCCCTCCGATGAGGACGGTCGCCATGATCGCCGCCAGCGGGATGACCTGCCCCCGCTGCCGCCGTCGCCGAACCGCAGGTGTCATTGGCCGATGCCGCAGGGGTCGATGCGCATGATCTCCGTCGCCGACACCGTCCGGTAGTCCTTGCCGGGATCGGCGAACACGAGGTTGAGGAAGGGAACGAAGACGGGCACCTGGTAGGAAACGGTGACGCTCACGTAGGAGCCATCGGGGACCACGCCGATGGCGCAGGCCGGTTGCACCGGCGCCGTGGGAAGGGCCCGGGCGTTTGCAGGGGTGTGGGCACCGGCGTCGGCGTGGGCACGGGTGTCGGCGTCGGCGCGGCGGGCGGGGGGCAGCCCGCCGTCCCGAGGGTGATCGAGACCGGCGAGGGCGTCACCGCGGTCCGGGTCACGGTCAGCGTCGACGAGCTGCCCGTGGCGTCACAGCCGGCTCCGGTCGTGGCGGTGGCCTGCAACGACGCCGGGACCGGCGCCTTGCCAGGCCTGGGACCGGTGAGGCACAAGGAGAATGCACCGCTCACCGGATCGACGGCGACGCTCGCCGGGGTCCCGCCGTTTGGCGATGACACCGTGCCGCTCACCATGCCCGTGGGCAGCGGCCAGACTGTCCCACTCACGCCGGTCCTCCCGAGGAGCAGCCGCGCGACCCCGCCGGTCTCAGTCCTGCCAGGGCGTGGTTGGCGGCGATGCGGACAGCCAGACTCTGCCCCGGCAACGCTCCAGACGCGGCGCGAGCGGCGACGCAGGCCACGTTGAGGTCCCCGACCGTGGAGTCGTACACGACCTCGGCCGACTGCCCGGTCGCGAAGGCCAGCGCATCCTTCGGGTCCCGCGCGGCGGCCAGCGCCCCCTCGCGTGCGGACGAGTCGACGCTCACCTGGCCGTAGACGATCGCGCCGATCTGCGCGGCGTGGGCCTCGGCGGTGATGGTCCGCACACCCGTGTCCGGCCCGTCGCCGATCAGCACGTCGACGAAGGGGGCGTAGAGGGGCTGGCGGTAGGTGATCCTGACGTCCACGGTGCCGCCGTAGCTGCAGGCGTCCAGGTTGCTGGAGCTGACGCCGTTCGCGGTCACCGTGACCGCAGGGACGACCCCACCGGGGACGGCGGTCAGCCTCGCAGTGATGTATGCCTCGAGATTCGCCGTAGTGCAGGTCATCTGACCGTCGGGCAGGGTCGGCACCGGCCGCCGGCTGTTTCGCACCACTCCGCCGCACACACCTGCTGCCCGGGCTCCGTCACGCACCGCGTTCGCCAGCTGCACCTGGTTGGTGATCACCAATGTGGTGATGAAGAGCCCTATGTCCTATGGTGAACAGAAGAAACAGAGGCGCGACCAGGGAGAACTCGACGAGTGACACCCCTCTCTCGCACGGACGGTCGGGGCGCAAGGTGCGGCGACACGACCTCACCGGGGGCTGGTCTCTGTGCATACCGACGAAAACTCCGGCCCATGAGCCCCCACGACCGGGCGGCGGTCGAATCGGTATCCGACCCCAGGGACCGCATGCAGGTAGGTGGGGTGGTCATGGTGGGGCTCAATCTTGCGCCTCAGCCGGTAGATGTGAGCATCGATGCTGCGTGGATCCAGCTCAGCCCCCTCGCCCCATACCCGCTTGGTCAGTTCCACTCTCGCGACGACGCGGCCGGGACGGCTGGCGAGCAGGGCCAACAGGTTGAACTCGGTCGGGGTCAGAGCCACCCTGTTACCGTCGCGAAGCACCTGGTGGCGGCCGAGGTCGATGACCAGGCCGGGGAAATTCAGTCGGCTTGGTAGGAGCTGGGCGCCGGCGCGCCTCTGACGGCGAAGATGGACGCCGATGCGAGCCGACAACTCGCACACCTCGAAAGGCTTGATCACGTAGTCGTCGGCACCGATCTCGAGACCGAGGACGATGAGGTCGACATCAGCCTCCCTGGCCATGTGCAGCCCCTGGACCCCGTCGGTAGCCACGTCGACTGTATAGGAGAGCTCGCAACCCAGCAGGGTGAGCATGGTCGCCATCGCCGGGTCATCGTCGATAAGGAGGATCCTGGCGTCGGCTGGGGGTGCGGAATAGGCCATCTCGTGTCCGACAGGATTCTCCGAGCCGCTTCTGGCGGTGGTGATGTCCGTCCGGGTCATGGTCTCTCCGCCACTGGCTTGGCACGTCGGTAAGGCACCGGCGCAGGCGGCGAGAGGAAGACCTCGGCAGGCATGGCAGCGCTCCGTGCTGTCGGCCTCCTTTGGCGGACCCTTGGTAACCCGGCCATCTGCGTGAGACCCGTGGCTTTGCGTCCCCTCCTCGCGGAGAGTTTGCCGTGTCAGTGGGTGCCGACACGACCAATGCCAGCCGTGGTTCATGACGTCCGCGTACCACGGCGTGACGGAGCGGACCGTACCACGGTGGAGCAGAGGGACGTCAGCAACCAGGGTTACCGCTGTGGTGATGATAGTTACCGGCGGCTCAGGTTACGGTCGAATATGGTGCGAACACCCGGGCACCAGTCAGGAACCGCCACCGCCGTTGATCGTGATCGGAGGTCGGAGGCGTGTCGGGCCGCGGGACGTGTTTCCCTGGCCGTCCGGCCGACCACTCGCTGTGAGCGCGCCGCCTCTCCCGGTGACCGGCATCACTGCTGGCATGGATCTTTTCCCTGGTCGCGGTCCGATGGGGTTGGTCCGTTGGTCGAGGGACGTGTGCGTGACCTTGTGATAAGCGCTGGTGGTGAACTCAGCCGGGGGCTTTCAGCGGCCTGTTAGCGCCGCGGCCGGGATGGCCACCGACATGCCGTCGTGTGCGCAAGCGCGTCGAGGAGATCGTCGGCTGGGTGTAGACCGTCGGCGGTGGCCGCAAGCTGCGTTACATCGGGCTGGAACGCGACCACCAGTGGGCCGTGTGCACTGCCGCCGCCTACAACCTCGTCCGGATCGCCAATTTGACGGCCACCAGCACCTGACGACCGGCCCCCCGCCCCCGTGGCGGGGCGGGAGAGCGCGGGCGGTGACTCCGGGAGGGCTCCCCGACCCGCCGCCCGGCACGTCGGCTCCGTGTAGCTACCTGATCCGCTTTTCAGCGGCCTGCTAGTGCGCGAACGCCGAGTGGACATGGCTGCGCATGCACTCGTGGCAGAGGAGCCCCGCGCCGACGTTGTGCACGGCCACGGCGCAGGAGACGCAGCAGCCCATCTGGTCAAGCTCGCTTACCGCGATGAGCCGGCCACGCCGATGCGATCGACGGCAGTGGAGGCATCGACGTTGACGGGCCCCCGCGACCATCAGGACCACTAGGACGGCGAGCCCGGATCCACCCGTGAGCGAAGCGACGAGGACCCATGCCGGAAGGGTGGGGCCCGCGAGAGGCAGGACCACCGCCGGGACACGGCCGGGCGCCCACGGACGGAGCGCGGAGGCGAGATGGGCGCCGGTGACGAAGGGGACGCCGTGCCGGCCGGAGCCGTCCTCGGTGACCGAGAGGCGGTAGTCGCCTGGAGCCAGCGCGTCCGGCCAGAGGATCTCGTCGGTGATGCGGTCGCCGGGGAGCAACGTGTCCAGCTTCAGACTCTGGGCGCGGTGATATCCCGCCGGACCGTCCAGGGTGATCGCCAGCTCGGGCTTGCCGAGCAGCTCGCCGGCGTCTGCCATGTCCAGGGCGATCCCGGAGGTGCCGGTGGTGGACACCGCCCGGAGGGTGGCACCGTACACGTGGAGCTGGAAGTCCGCCGGACCCGGGACCCTGACCTGGACAGCGACCACCGAGCGTAGCATCGTGGTGATCGCGAGCGTCCCCGCCGAGCTGCTTCCCTGCTTCGACTCGACGGAGATGCCGGCGAGATGGTCGCCCGCGAAGGCGCCGGCGGGGACGCTCACGGTGAAGGGGACCAGCGTCTGTGTGTGCGGCGCCACGGTGACGGAGGACACGCCGGGCGTGACCCAGGCTCCCGCACCGGTCATGTGGACGGCCCGAGCCGAGTACACCGCGCCGGTCCGAATGGAGGTGATGCCGTCTACGGCGTCGACCCAGGCGTGGATCGTGGTGCTGCCGGGGTTGGCGATGGCCACCTCGTCGGACCAGGTCGCTCCCGGTGCGACGCTGTGGACGAAGTACGACCTGCCGGTCGCGACAGACGGGTCGGGGTGGGCGGGCGAGACGCTGAGAACCTCGCCGGCCGCCGGCGCGGCGGCTATCGCGCCCCGGGGGGAGGCGGCGGCCGCGATGGCGGCGAGCGACGCCAGTGCTGCGAGGAATATTCTCACGGTGCGTTGGGGGGTCATATCCATTCCTGCCAGGGGAGTGAGGAGACCGCGCCCTCTCCCACCCGCCATGGGGCCGGGGATGCATCCCCCGGCCCCTGGGTAGGATATGGCGTCGCCGGTCTCTACGGGCCGGAGGTCACCGAGACGGTCCAGGTGCTGGTGTACGCGCCCGAGCTGACCGCGGCGGGGACGGCAACCGACATGCCGGTCGTAAAGTTGTGGTCGAGCTGACCGGTGTTGATCGCCGCGCTGAACAGCGGGACGGCGGTGGTGGAGACAGCGAACGGCGCGGTGGGGGACACGTTCGCGGCAAGGTCGGTGCACCCGGTGACGACGGTGGTGCAGGGGGCGGCGCCCGGGGGGGTGGCCGTCGTGACCAGGGTCGTGGTGTCCAAGTTCGTCAGCGCGGCACCCGCGAGGGTGACCTTCCATCCCGAGTTGTTGCCGCTGAGGTCATTGACGTCGAGCCTGTACGACCCGGACTGGCTCGTCGGCGACCCGGTGATGGCGACGGACGCGAAGGTGATGTCCGGGGAGGTTGTGGTGAGACCGCCACCGGTGATGGTCTCCGAGGCAGTGGCTGCAAACGCGGGCATGGTGCCCGCCGCGAGCGCCGCCAGGGCGATAGCGCCCGCGGCGGAGATGTTCTTGAGGTTCATACGTAGAGCTCCAGGGTTGTGTGATGGAAGGGGGACGCGACCAATCGCACAGGATGGTCGGGGATGCGGTGAGATCACCACACCGCCGTAGCGGATCGACTGCACGGCAGGCGGATCACGCCAGAGTACGCTGCATGCCTGGGAAGACCTCCAGTGATTCTCCCCTGTCTTCGGTAGCCCGGCGGCCTCCGCTGGGAGGTCCGTGGCTTTGCGTCACCACCTCGCAGTGGTTTTGCCTTTTCGGGAGCCTGATCAAAGTAGCACGGCCCAACCACCCGTGCGGTCCGCCGCTGTTCCTTTTCTGTGCGCGCCTCCCAAAAGTCGAGTGACCTGACGCACCACTGCAGTGACAGTACGCACCACTGCAGTGACAGTACGCACAGCTGCACAGGGGATGCACCGATGAGCGGGCGTTACTGCCAGGGTTGGACCGTTCCCGTGACGCACCCGCGACGCGACTCCACCCGGAGTTCGGTAGGCTTCCACCACTGGCGAAACCCCCGTCGAACAGCAGAGCCTTTCACAGGGCTCGAGAGGTGAACCTCGTATGCGCTCCAGTCCGTTCGTGCTCGTGCCTACCGCTCTGGCGCGGCTGCGGTCCCCGCTGCGGCGAAGGATGGCGGCTGCGCTCGCCGCCGAGGCGCGTATGGTTCACGAGAGCGCGCGCAGCTTCCGCCAGCTCTTCGATGACAACCCGCAACTGATGTTCGTAGTGGAGCAGGGCACCTTCCGCATTCTTGCGGCCAACCAGGCTGCGGTCGCCCGATATGGCTACACTCGGGGCGAGTTCCTCGACATGAGAATTCCCGACCTTCGCTGGCCGGGGGAGATGGCTCCATTCCAAGAGGTCACTGACGCCATCGCCGGCGAAGGCAGGACCGATTTTCAGGCATTTCGTACCCGGACCAAGCAGGGTGACAGTTTCGACATCGAGCTCCATCTCCGAGAGGTTGACTTCGAGAGGCGGCCCGCATGGTTGGGGGTGCTTGAGGACGTCACGGAGCGGATCAAGCTGCAGTACGAGCTCGTGGAGAGGGCGAGGAGCTTTCGCGCCCTCTTCGATGCCAACCCTCAACCGATGTTCGTGCGGGAGGAGGGCACCTTCCGCATCGTGGCGGCCAACACGGCGGCGGTCGCCCACTACGGCTACACGGAGAGCGAGTTCCTCGACATGACAGTTCCCGACCTTCGATGGCCGGCGCAGATGGGTCAGTTCCAGGAGATCGCCGACGCCATCTCTGTCGACGGGAGAAGAGGCTTCCAGGCGATTCGCCATCGCAGCAAGGGGGGCTGTTCCTTCGACGTCGAGGTCCAAGTCCGAGACGTCGACTTCGAGGGGCGGCACGCGTGGTTGAGCGTTGTCGACGACGTCACCGACAGGCTCCGGCTGCAGCGTGAGCTCGAGCACCAGGCGTTCCACGACTCGCTGACGAACCTCCCCAACCGCGCGCTCTTCTACAACCGGGTCGAGCACGTTCAGCGGCGCCTGGTGCGAAGCCGGAGCCGGTACGCCGTGCTCCTGGTCGACCTCGACGACTTCAAGACCGTCAACGACAGCTTCGGTCACTGCGCTGGCGACGAGCTGCTGCTCGAGGTGTCACGACGGCTGGCCGAGACGATGCGGCCGGGCGACACCGCCGCCCGGCTGGGCGGTGACGAGTTCGGCATCATCCTCGAGGACCTCGAGGGTGAGGGCGAGCCCATCGGCGTCGCCGACCGCGTGCTCTCCGCCCTGCGCCACCCCTTCGCGGTCGCCGGGGGCTCTGTGACGCTCTCCGCGACCATCGGGATCGCGCTCTCCGGTGATGCCACAACCGCCGCCACCGATGTGGTGCGCAACGCCGACATTGCTCTCTACGCCGGCAAGGCCCGCGGCAAGGATCGTCCTCAGGTGTTCGCCGAGGAGATGCGTGCCGCCGTACTCGGACGGATCACCCTGAAGCAGGAGCTTCGGGAGGGGATCTGCCGAGGGGAGTTCGCCCTCCTCTATCAGCCCAAGGTCGACAGCAGGAGCGGACTGGTGGTCGGTGTCGAGGCACTGGTCCGCTGGAACCACCCGCTCAGGGGCCTGCTGATGCCAGACGCCTTCATCGCGCTGGCGGAGGAGAGCGGGCTGATCGTCGATCTCGACGCCTGGGTGCTCGAGACCGCCTGCCGGCAGGCGGCCACCTGGGCACGGTCCCCGGCGGGCCCGCTGCCGGTCGCCGTCAACGTCTCGGGGCGGGAACTCGAGAGAGCGGGGCTGCTGGGGCGGGTGCGTCGCGTCCTCGCGGTGACCGGGCTGGATCCGCGGCTGCTGGAGTTGGAGCTCACCGAGAGCGCGGCGCTGCAGGAGGAGGCTCTATCCATGCTGCGGGAGATCCGGGCTCTCGGGATCCGCATCGCCATCGACGACTTCGGTACCGGTTTCTCGATGCTCAGCCGCCTGCAGGACTTCCCCTTCGACACGCTGAAGATCGATCGCTCCTTCATCAGCCGGATCACCAGCGTGGACGCCGATTGCCCGATCGTGTCAGCGACGGTGGCCATGGGCCGAGGGCTCGGGCTCGAGATCGTGGCCGAGGGGGTCGAGACCGAGCAGCAACGCGCATACCTGGTGCGCCAGGGCTGTGGCCAGCTGCAGGGCTACCTGGTCAGCCGCCCGGTGGCGCCCCAGCTGATCCCCGCGATGCTCAGCTCCCCGCCGCTGCCGCCGATCCAGGACCCGCGCTGGGTCGCGCTCGAGAGCGCCATCGGTGTGGCCACCGCCGAGCCTCCCCTGGAGGAGTTGGTGCGCGGGCTGCTGGTCGAGCTGCAGCGGCTCACCGGCCTCGACTCCGTGTACCTCACACGCGTCTGCTGGGAGCGCAGCGAGCAGGAGGTCCTGTTCAGCCGCAACTCGGGGTGCATCACCGTCCGCGAGCGCCTCATCCTCCCATGGCCGGAGACACTCTCCCAGACGGCGCCGACCGGGAGCGCGCACCACACCGACCGCCTCCCCGTGGAGTTCCTGCAGTCCCGAGCTGCGTCGACGCTGCTCCAGCAGACGTCCGTCAGTGTGCCTGTCCTTCTCAGCGACGGGAGCATCTTCGGCACCCTCTGTGGCGCCAGCGGTCGGCACGTCCCGCTGACACAGCCGGGGCTCGAGGTGATGCGGATCTTCGGCAGTCTCATCGCCGCCCAGATCGCAGGCCCAATGACGTCGAATACGGTCTCTCACCGCACTGAATTGCCGCTCGGGGAGTAAAGGGAAGTGGCAGAGTCGGATATTGCGCTGGCGCAAGCCGACCTCGAGCTGCCGTTCCGTTGGGCCGCCATCCTCGCCATCGCATCGGCGGGGTAGACGGCTGCTCAGGAGACGCCATCGTGGACCAGGCGACGATACGCTGATGTCTCCTGGCCAGACCGTCGTGCAGGTGAAGGAGGACCGGTGGTGACCAAGCCGCAGCGGCACTGGGCGGTGATGGTCATCCCGACGCCCGGCGCCGAGCTGGAGCAGGTCGAAGAGTCCGCGTGTCGTCCAACTCAGCAGGGAGGCTCCGGTTGCGCGGCGCGCCAACGGTGACCCAGGATGCCGAGCGGTTTTCTACGCACAGCGGCGCTGGCGTGCGACGGGTTCCAGCACCCACCGCGCGAAGTCGGCAGTACCCACGTTGCTACCGCACAGGATCGTGGTGACGCGCCGCCCGGCGAACCGGTCAGGTTCCTCGAGGACGGCGGCGACCCCAAGCGCTGCGGACGGCTCCACGACGAGTCCCGCGTGCTCATAGAGCATCCGCATGCCGACCTTGATCGAATCCTCGCGAACGAGCATCACGTCGTCGAGCACGACGAGCAGGTCGTCCAGCACCTCGGGGATCGGACAGCGCCCGGCGACGCCGTCGGCGATCGTCTCGATGCGGTCCGTCTCGACCACCGATCCCTGGCGCCACGACAGCGCCATCGCGGGCGCACCAACGGGCTGGATTCCGATCACCTCCACGTGCTCGGCGAGCGAGCGCACGGCGTAGCCCACGCCGCTGGCCATCGCTCCCCCGCCGACAGCCACGAGCACGACGTCGAGCCCTGGGTCGTCTCGGACGAGCTCGAGGCCGATTGTGGCGGCGCCCTCGCAGGTCGCCAAATCCAAGCTGTCCTCGACCAGATAGGCGCGACCCGCCTCCGCGATCTCGCGCGCCAGCAGCCGGGCGTCTTCGATGTCCTTCCCATCGAGCCTCACATCCGCGCCGAAGGCGGCGATCTGGCGCAGCTTGAGCGGGTTCGCAGTTCTCGCCGCCACGACCGTGACCTCCAAGCCTCGACGCCAGCCGCTGTAGGCCAGCGCCTGCCCGAGATTCCCGGCGCTCGCGCACACCATGCGTGATGCCCCCTTCTGGCAGGCCAGGGCCGCCACCGTCTCGGTGCCGCGCCCCTTGAAGCTCCGGACCGGGTTGAGCGTCTCGACCTTCAGCGTCAGCGAGCACCCGAGTGCCAGGCCGAGCGGCGCGCACGGCAGCGCCGGCGTGTCGAGGAACACCGGATCGATCTCGCCGACCGCAGCGCGGACCCGATCGAGCCGGAGCCGAACTCGGTCGAGGCCACTCACGGCCCCCAGCATGCCACGCCCGCGCCGGGCTGGGGCACGGGAAGCGACCGGACCCCGCGCCGACGCTCGCTCTCGACGCGCAGCGGCAGCCGCAACCCCGCTCGCCGGCGAGTGCTGCTCACGCCTGAAGGCGGTCGTCTGCGCTGACGCCCGCGAGACGCCTGCGGGGGATGGGAACGAGGAGGAGCAGTGACCGCGGGACCGCCGCTTGCGGGTTGAAGGTTACCCTTGGCCGGCTGGGCGTGGGCCCGACGCCTGGAGCCGGCGGTTCAGTGCCGCGATAGAGCGGTGTTTCGGGATCGGTCAGGATCGGCAGCCGTGGGGCATGCCAGGATGCGCCGATGTACCCCGGTCGCCGTCCAGCTAGAGACTCAAGAGCTTCCCTGAACAGCGACAGGACCTCGTGCGCCGCTCGCATCCGTGCGGGGAAGCGTCAGGCTAAACCGCTGAATACGTCGGTCGGTGACTGGCCGGGCAGCGGTTGAGCGCCGGGAGCACGGAGTCCCTCGAGTAGGAGGGCGACCGTGCGCTGCCACTGGTCGTTGGCGGCACGGACACCGAGGCATTCACCGGCGCTGACAGAGGCCAAGGACAGCACGACGATGTCGCGCCAGGTCACATCGTCGCGGAGCATCCCGGCCAGGTGGGCCCGGGCCGTGATGTCCTGGATCGCGCAGCGCAGCGATACGCTGTGCTCGCGGACGTCGTCAGAGAAGACGGACGCCTCGCTCGCCGTGAATTCGGCGAGGCCACGGTTGGCTGACTGCGCCCTGCTGAGCGCGATCAGGAACGAGGCGAGACCGTTCCAGGGGTCGGGATCTGCCAGCGACGCGTCGGCGACGGTCTGCATCTCGGCGATCGCGTCCAGGAGGATGTCCTTGACCAGGGCGTCTTTCGAGCCGAAGCGCCGGTACAGCGTTCCAACGCCCACCTCGGCACGATCGGCGATCTCGGCGGCGGTGACCGCCAGGCCATGGATGGCGACGGCCTCCCGCGCCGCCTCGATCAGCCGCAGTCGCTTGCGACGGGAGTCGGCCCGCTCCTGCCGTGGTGGAGTCGACATGGGGTCCAGCCTACATCGGAATCTTGTGTTCCGAACGGACGCGGCCGTTCCGTTCATGCTACGATGGCCGGCGACGGACATGCTTCCCGACCCTGAGATCCGGGCGAGATCACGGGAGCTCCTCGCCCAGGCGGACCGCGCTATGACACGGACCGGCTCCTTGCACCCGTGGATCAACGTGTCGTGACAAGTTGAAAGACGCATAACGAGAGGTGAAAACGTGACCGAGAAACTGAACCGCTCGTCCTACGACGAGCTGCCCTTCCTTGAAGGGACATCGTTACGGACCGCCTGGGGCCAGTACGGTGAGACCGACGAACTCGGCGCCGTCAATCTGCTGACGGCCGAGCGGGTGCGGGCCGCGGCACACAGTGTGGTCACTGGGGAACGGTTCTCGCTGGGCTTGCCGTTGCACATGCCGGATCCGCCGATCTACGGCCGCGAGCCGTTTCAACACAAGGTCTATGCGACGATGCCCAACATTACCGATGACCGCCTGGACAACTTCTTCCCGCAGGGGAGCACCCAGTGGGACGCCTTGGCGCATTTCGCTCACCCGACAAAGGGGTTCTACAACGGTTTCACCATGGCGGACGTGCTCGACCGGGGCAAAGCCGGGATCCACAATCCGGCCATGAAGGGCATCGTCGGGCGCGGCGTGCTGGCCGACGTCGCCCGGTATCTCGACGGCCGGGGAACGCCGCTGGCCCCCGACCAGCGCGTCGAGATCGACGCGCAGACCGTACTCGACACGCTCGTGGCACAGGGCGTCGAACTACAACCAGGGGACATCCTGTGTATCCGGACCGGATGGATAGCGTACTACAAAGCCCTGGACCAGCAGGGCCGCGAGCAACTCGCCGAGTCCATTCGCGCGCTCAGCTTCGCCAGCCCCGGTCTCGCGCCGGCCAGCGACTACGCTCGACTGATCTGGAATACCGGGGTGGTGGCACTCGCTGTGGACAATACGGGCGTCGAGGCCCAGGAGCCGCCGATGATCACGCAGCCAACACCCGCTTACGACTTCGACAACCTGCTGCACGTGCAGGTCATGGTAATGCTCGGCGTCCACCTCGGCGAGTTGTTCGACTTCGAGGCACTCGCCGACGCATGCGCCGCGGACGGCCGCTACGACTTCCTGCTCACGTCAGCCCCACTGTGGGTCCAAGGAGGCGTCGGCTCGCCGCCCAACGCTATCGCCATCCGCTGAACCACGAAAACGCGGAGGTATCCATGTCGCCAGGTCGCGGGCCCACTCGACGAGGCCGGTGTCGCGGAGCGGCCGGGCGGCCGTCGCCTGAAGACCCGGCGCCACGACCTCGGGTCCAGCGAATCACCCGAACCGTGTGATGCCCGCTCATCCCGCCGCCCATGAGGATCGACGTCACGTCGATCCTCATGGGCGGCGAACGGCCGTGGTACGGGTTGCGCGCGCCCGTTCAGGGCGGCAGCTGCTCAAGGCGGGAGCCTGACGGGCCGGCACGGTGGAGACAGACATGATCAGGAGCATCCTGCTGGGAGCGGATCGGTCCGAGCATGCCTTCGCGGTAGTCAGGGAGGCGACCGACATCGGGCACGCCGAGGGGCGACACTGACCACCATGACCGTCCACAGCTCGCGGCCTTCCGTGGCCGCTGGCGGATCGCGAGGCCTGGAGGTCAGCCGGTTCGGAGCACGGTG
This sequence comes from Chloroflexota bacterium, assembly GCA_028287625.1. Lineage (GTDB taxonomy): Bacteria > Chloroflexota > Dormibacteria > Aeolococcales > Aeolococcaceae > CF-96. Next base: position 17,375 of record JAQBPH010000086.1, read on the forward strand.
ATGCTGCCCTTGGTCGACGTTGAGACCGTGATCATCGTGGGCTTCGACGGATCCGCGGCCTCGAGACGTGCTCTCCGCACCGCCGCGCTGGGGCTGCATAGGCGCCCCGGGCGGATCGAGGTGGTCTTCGTATCGCCTGCGGAGGTGCCGGGGCAATGCAGGAGAATCCCGTGGCCCGGGCCGAACCCGTGGTGACTTCTCGGGACGCGGCGGGCCTGGAGGCGCAGCGACTGCTCTTCCGGACTGGCGTCGATTGGAGACTGCAGGGAAGAGAGGGCGACATCGTGGACGAACTGGTCGCCGCGGCGGAGCACGAGCGGTTTTACCGCCGCGATGTAAACGTCCTGATCGCCGTCGGCCGACCACGCTCGGGCGCCACACACAGCGCCGTGGCCCGGCTCATCGATGGCTCGTCGGTCCCGGTGCTGGTGACTCCGTGATCACGTCCGTCGACCACACCGCCGAGGTCGCGTCGCTCGTGGAGCGGATCGAGCGGCTCCACCGGGTCCGGAAGGCAGTGGTCCTCGCCTACAACCAGCAACTCTCCGAAGTCCAGGATGTGACCAACTACGTCGGCGACTCCCCCGGGCTCTCGCGGCAGGCGGCCGCCACCGATGCCGAGGTGATCGTGTTCTGCGGCGTCCACTGCATGGCCTAGACGCAACCATTCTCTGCCCGGAGCGCATCGTGCTGCTCCCCGACATCGAAGCCGGCCAGACGCGATCTGCCCGTTCATGAAGCGCACCACCGTCGACACGGTGGCGTCGCCGCTGGAGCAGCTGGAGCCGCGGGTCAGCGTGGCCCCCGAGGCCGCCGTCCGCGCCTGGCGGGCCGTCGACCGCCCGCTCGCGGTCAGCGGCTGAGACCAGCGCCCAGCGGCAGCGGCGAATCACCCGAAACGTGTGATGGCCGCTCATCCCACCGAGCGAGACGATCCTGGACATCACATTGAGATGTGGCCAGGCAAGACCACAGCCGATCGTCACTCGAGAGGAATAGGGAATGCGAATGAGCATGGCACTGCGATTCTGCGGCTTGGCCGCGGCACTTCTGCCGGGCACGAGCTCGACCGCAACGGTATTCGCCGCGACCACGACGAGCTCCGCGGCGAGCCAGAGGGTCACGGTGGAGGAGAACAGCCACGGCGGTGACCACGGCCACGGCGGTGATCACGGCGGCGGGGACCACGGCCACGGCGGCGACCACGACCGGGGCGGCGACCATGGCGGCGATCACGACCGCGGCGGCGACCATGGTGGCGACCGCGACCGCTATTGCTACCACTACGACTATTACTCCTACTACTGCTGAGGGATCGCCGGCGGCGTGACGCTGACCCGCCTGGCGGGCGTCGGTGGCACAGGCCGCCGGCGCCCGTTCACGGCGGCGTCCGACTCTCCGCAGAACCCTGACGGCCGGCGCGATCGGAGACGAACAATGTTCTCGAGCATCCTGGTGGCGGTCGACCGCTCGGAGCATGCCCGTGCGGCGCTCAGGGTCGCGGTCGACATCGCCCGGGCCGATCGGGCGGCGCTGACTCTCATGACCGTCTACAGCTCGCAGCTCTCGTGGCTGGTGACCATGGCGCCGGGAGGCATCTCACAGCAGACGATCGAGGACATCGTCGACACCGCGAGGACGGACGCGCAGGCGACCCTGGACGAGGCGTGTGCACTGGTTCCATCCGACATCGAGGTCCACGCTCTGCTGGTCGACGGCCGGCCTGCGGAGGCGATGCTCGAGGAGGCGGAGCGGGCAGGTCACGACCTGGTCGTGGTGGGCTCGAGAGGGCGCGGTGACGCCGCCTCCCTCCTGCTGGGAAGCGTCAGTCATCACGTCCTTCACCACAGCCGTGTCGCGGTGCTGGTGGTCCACGTCCCCCCGATCCACCGGCGCGAACCGCTCGGCCGCGCGAGATGGTCGCGCGCTGCGGGCGGCGCGCGAGATGCATCCGTCTCGCCCGGCCAGCCGGTGTCGGTCACTCGTGTCGTCGAGCGGCGCGACGCTCCCCGAAGGGTGTCGTGACCGAACGACGTCGAACGCGAGACCGACCTCGCTCCGCAGCGCAGCAGCCCATCGGCCGCGCGCACCCGGCGGAGGCTGAGGACCCGGCAGCCGCTGCTCCCATCCCCCGTACGCGACGGCGGACGTCGCCGCCCACCGTGCACCGCGCGGCGCCACGACCGCGCCAGCAGGCGGCGACGGCAGCCCGCGGGCCGGTCGCCACGGGGGGTGCCTCAGCCGAGCCGGCGCCCGCTGAGGCGCCCTCCGCGATGGCGGGCGGCAGCTGGCTGCCCGGTGTCGTCGTCGTCGTGGTCGGCTCCTTCATGGCGCTGCTCAACAGCAGCAGCGTGAATGTCGCCATCTCGAGGATTCAGGGAGAGTTCGGCGGCACCGCGACTCAGGTGCAGTGGATCTCCACCGCCTACACCCTGACGCTGGGGATCGTGGTTCCCACCAGCAGCTGGCTCAGCGAGCGTTTCGGTGCGCGGCGGGTCTATGTGGTCGCACTGCAGATCTTCGCTCTCGGCTCGGTGCTCTGCGGTCTCGCCTCGAGCCTGAACACCCTCATCCTGTTCCGGGTGGTGCAGGCGTTGGGTGGCGGCCTGCTGCCCGTGCTCGCCCAGTCGATGATCTATCGGATGGTGCCCCGCGACCGGATCGGGTCGGCGATGGGTGTGTACGGGCTGGGCATCATCCTGGGTCCCGCCATCGGCCCCACCCTCGGTGGCTGGCTGGTCCAGGACATCAGCTGGCGGCTCATCTTCTACGTCAACGTGCCCATTGCCGTCCTCGCGACCGCCGGCGTCCTCTCCCTCCTGCCGAGCTTCGCCGGTGGACCGAGGCGGCGTTTCGACATCCCCGGGTTCGTGTTCATCGCAAGCGCGCTGGCCTGCCTGCTGATCGCCTCCTCCGATGGCGCGGACCCGTCCTACGGCTGGACCTCGTACACGGTGCTCATGCTCGGCGCCGGTGGCGTGCTGTGCCTGGCGGTCTTCGTGGTCATCGAGCTCTCGGTCGAGGAGCCCCTCCTCGACATCCGAATCTTCGGCGGCTGGGTGTTCAGCAACTCGGTGGCGCTCAGCGCACTGCTCCAGGTGGGACTCTTCGCCGGCTCCTTCTACGTCCCCCTCTTCCTGCAGCAGGGCCAGGGGCTGAACGCGTTGCAGGCGGGGCTCACGCTGCTCGTGCCGGCGCTGGTGACGACGGCGATCATGCCGCTGAGCGGCCGCCTCTACGATCTCATCGGAGCGCGATGGCCGGGCGCTGTCGGCACCCTCCTCGTCGGTGTCAGCGCATATATGATGCACGCCCTCTCCCCGCAGACGATGCGGGAGCCCATCATTCTCGCCAGCTGCATCCGCAACGCCGGCGTCGGCCTGGCCCTGATACCGGTCACGACCGCAGGCATCGCGAGCGTCTCCGCGGCGAAGGTCGGCCAGGCCAGCGCGATCAACAACCTCGTCGGGCGGGTCGCCTCGGCGCTCGGACTGGCGTTGCTCGGCTCGGTCCTCACCGGGCACCAGTGGCAGCAGCTCAACGATGCTGGCGCGATGCTTCCCGCGGTGTCGCCCGGCTTCCCGCAGCTCAACGACATCGCCGCCCGCGGACAGGGCGCCATCGTGGGCCTTTACAGCGCGGTGCAGAACCAGGGCTTCAGCGGGGGCCTCGACGACCTCTTCCTGCTCACCGCCGGCCTCTGTGCCATCGGGGTGCTCGTCGCCCTGCTGCTTCCCTCCGGCTCGCCGCGCGGGCGGGCTGCTGCGGCACGGCCACAGCCCGGCAGCGGGGCCGACGCGCGCGCCGCCACCCCCGATGTCGCCGCCTGACTGCACACACGGCGTGCACCTTCGGGCTGACCCGCACGCCTTTCTCCAAGGGCATCGCCGCCACCGACCTCTTCGCCCGTGCCGCCCATGCCGAGGCGGTGGCGCGCATCGGTTTCTGCGTCGCCGAGGCGGCGCTCGGCGTGGTCGTCGGCGACGTCGGGTGCGGCAAGACCGTGGCCGTCCGCGCCGCCGTCACCTTGGGCCTCGGCCTGGACTCCGTCGACGGCCATATCGACTATCTCGCCTCGGTGGCAGACGCCCTGAGCTTGTCTTGACACGCCGAGGCGGCGAACGGAGCACCCTGCACCGGCTCTACCTCGGCCTCGACCCCAAGGACGAGAGGTGCGGATGCTCGACCTGGCTCCATCACGCACTCGGCCAGGTCGACAGCACGAACTCGACCGTCCGAGATA
>JAQBPH010000097.1:0-5229 GCA_028287625.1 Chloroflexota bacterium
CCAGCACCGCCACGCCCGCCGCCGTCGGCAGCACCTCGACGGGAACCACCGCGCCGGGCGGCACCTTCCACTCCAACGAGGACCCCGCCCACGAGGCCGGCGAGAGCGCGGCGCGTGAGGCCCAGGAGAACTCGGGCCAGATGCCCGCGCCGCCCGCGAACGGCACCCCCGGCGGCTGACCCGCCACCCCTCAGACCCCTTCCGCGCTCGTGGTGGGGGCCGGCACACCGCCGGCCCCCACTCTCGTGCCGGCCGCGGGGCGTCATCGAGGCCGACGAGGCCCTCGCCGCAGGTCTGGTCCGAAAGTGTGAAGCGCCGCGCGTGGGGCGACCTATGGTGCGACACCTATGGACACCGTGCAGGACCGAACCCTCTCGCGGCCGGCTGACCGAACCCTCTCCCGGTCCGCTGTCGCACCGCCGGAGCGAGAGCAGCTCCGGCGGATCCCGCTCGGGCTGCTGCGCCCGCGCTCCGACCAGCCCCGGCGGCGCATGGGTGAGCGTGGCCTCACCGAGCTGGCCGACAGCATCCGCGCGCACGGCGTCCTCCAGCCGATCCGCGCGCGGCAGCAGGGCGAGGTGTACCGGATCATCGCCGGTGAGCGGCGGTGGCGGGCCGCTCGCATGGCCGGCCTGCGGGAGATCCCCGCGATCATCGTGGAGAGGGACGACGAGCGCGCCTACCTCGAGGCGCTGATCGAGAACGTCCAGCGCGAGGAGCTCAACGCCGTCGACCGCGCCCTGGCGCTCAAGCGGCTGCGGGTCACCTACGGCCTGGGGTCGTGGCAGGAGGTGGGCGAGCTCGTCGGCCTGTCCCGCCAGCACGTCCACAACCTGCTCAAGGTGACCCGCCTCCCCGAGGCGATGCGCGAGGACGTGCGCGCCGGCGACCTCACCGGCAAGCACGCCCGGGCCCTGCTCCGCCTGGAGGACCGTCCCGAGGAGCAGTCGCGACTCTGGGAGAGGATCCATACGGAGAAGCTCTCCGCGCGCGCAGCCGACAGGGCCGCGAGGTCGGCCACGCCGCCGCCGGCGCCGCCACCGCCCACCGATCTCGCCACCCTGGTCGACGAGATGATGGCCGGGCTGACGGCGGCCGGAACGGAGGGACTCCACGCGGCACGCGACCAGCTCCTCGATCTCCACCACCGGCTGACGCGGGTGCTCGAGCGGAGGTGACGCACCTCGCGCTCACCGGTCGTCGCCGCGAGTCGCCGCACCGCCGCCCACCAGCGATGCTCCCGCGACCGCGCACGCACAGACCGAGCCGAGCAGCAGCGTCAGGCTGAGCATCCACAGGGGCGTCGCCGCGAGCGTCAACGGGGCGCGAGCCTCGCAGCCCGGCTCGCCACAGGCGGAGACGCAACCTCATCACACGCGCTCCTTCTCCTGGCGGGTGCCGTCAGCGGTGCGTCGAAGCATATCGACGAGCCCGGAGCCGGCTTGAGATTCCGGTGTGAGAGATCGATCCAGCCGCCGGCAGGACGCCGTAGGTTTCGTGTCTGCCCAGACGTTGAAGGGTGGGCACGGAGGGAGACACGGTGATGGCGGACACCTCGACCGAGCAGCTGCCGATCGGCAAGCGCATCATGCGCTACCGGGTCCGGGCGGGCATGTCACGGGCCCAGCTGTCCGGCCTGATCGGCAAGTCGCCGAGCTGGCTGTACAAGGTCGAGAGCGGCGTCCTCGTGCCCGACCGTCTCTCGGTCCTGTCGGAGCTCGCCACCGTCCTCCGGGTGGACATCGGCGAGCTCGCCGGGGCGCCGGTCCCGACCGCGCTGCTGTCCCCGGCCCCAGTGCCCGCGACTGTGGTGCACGAGGTGGAGGATGCTGCGCCGCCGGTGTCCGAGGAGCCCGCGGTCGTTGTCGTGCCGCCGGCCCCCGAGGAGCCCGCTGTTGTCTCCGCGGTCCCGCCGTTCGAGGAGCTCGCGCCGCCGCTCGCGGTCGTCGCCGCGCCGCCGCCCTCCGAGGAGCCCGCCCCGGCGCCCGCGGTTGTCTCCGCGACGGCGACGCCCTGGCGCCAGACCACCGCCGGGGAGCGCCGCCGGGCCGTCGCGGCGGTGGTGGCCGCGGCCGCCGCCATCGCCGCGTTCCTGCTCCTCAGCGGCGCCGCGTCTCCGCCCGGCGCGGACTCGCCGCGTGCACGGGCCGCCCCGCCGATGACGGTGTTCCCGGCCCCCGGCGCCGACACGCCCCTCCCTCGGCCCACCGCCGGTCCGGGATCGCCGGCGGGGTCGAACCCCGTCGCCGGCCCTCCTCCGGGAGCAGGCCCTCGCTCCGCGGCGCCCCCCGGACCGGCGGCGGCACGTCCAACCGGCGGGACACCCGCAGCGCTCCGGTCACAGGGCGCCGGTGCACGGACGTCGACGGCCGCCCCCGCCCCGTCGGGCACGGCGTCCCAGTCACCCCCGGCCTGGGATCTCGCGGCCTGGTGGCCATACGCCTCCGCCGCGTCGTCGGGTGCCTGCGGCGGGTCGTCATCGAGTGGATGCAACCAGGGGAGCGCCCAGGCGGGCCAGTGCTCGAACGTCGCGTATGACGGCGACACGGGTGCGGTGCCGGACACCGGCGTCTGGCACATCTCCGTGCAGGTGGGCAGCGGAGGGACGCTGTGCGCTCACTGGGACAACGCCGGCATCGAGGGAACGCTCACCGGACCCGACGGCCGCAGCCGGCTCGTGCCCGGTGGCACCTGGATGGTGCTGAGCGGCGGTCCGGGCCGGTACACGCTCCAGCTGCGCCGCATCGACCCGAGCCGTCCGGACCACGCCCACCTGCAGATGTTCGGATAGGCCGGTGGACGTCACGAGGGGGGATGCGTACAAAAGTACGAAGCGCTCCTCTCCCTCAGGGGGGTGGCGTGGCCCAGCTCTCATACTGGGGCGATGCCCCTCTTCCGCCGGCGCCGCACGCCGCCGCCCGAGCCCGAGCCGGAGCCCGAGGTCGAGGTGCGGCCCGCCGCCGAGCCGGGCTACTGGCAGCGCATCCTCGAGACCGATCAGCAGCGGCTGCTGCTGCGCTGGGTGACCGAGGACCTGCGTGGGCGGGGCCACGTCCCGCGCATGGAGGGCGCCGTGGTGGTCATCGACCGTGATTCGGGCCCGCTGGTGCTGGGCCTCGACAACCTGGCCCAGGTCTGCGCGCAGCACCCCTCCCGCGAGTGGCCCGAGCTGGTGCGAGCCCACTTCGACTCGATGCCGCTGCGGGAGCTGCCCCTGCCCGCGGACTTCGCCAGCGCGAGGGGGATGCTGCGCGTCCGCCTCTACGGATCCGACACCAACCTCGGAGAGGCGCTTCGACGGCCGCTGACCGACTCGGTCGCGGTGGTTCTGGTGCTCGACTACCCCCGGGCGATCCAGTCGGTGTCGTCCGAGACCCTGCAGGGCTGGGGGGTCTCGGAGGACGAGGCCTTCTCGGCTGCGGCGGAGGGCACCTGGGGCGAGCCTGCGCCGGAGCGCGAGCAGGTCGGCGACCCCGGCGCCGCCGGCTTCACCGTGCTCCACGGCGAGTCGTTCTACACCGCGTCGCACGTGCTCCACCTGCCCACCCTGATGCCCGGGCTGCCCCCCGCGGGCGCGCTGCTGGCCATCCCCAACCGGCACCTGGTCGGCGTCCACCTGCTGCGCACCGCGTCCGGCGCGCTGGGCGCGGTGGGGGCGCTCATCCCCTTCGCCGCCGACTTCCACCAGCGCGGTCCCGGGGCGATCTCGCCGGGGCTGCTCTGGTGGCGCGACGGCGGCTTCGTCGACCTGCCGGTGGTGCGGCGCACCGACCGGGCCGAGCTCCACCCTCCGGCGGAGTTCACCGCCCTGCTCGACGCGCTGCCCTGACGGCGACGGAACCCGGCGGGCCCCGCCCGCGTCTGATCGACATGAGACGTCACACCCCCCGAGCCACCGGCCTGATCCTGCTCACCGGACTGCTGACCGCCACCTCGCTGCAGGCCGGCGGCGCGTCGGCCGCGGGTGCGCCCCCCGACCGCGCGGTCTCGTCGACGCCCGCCGCCGCGCCGTCCCCCTCCCCCGGCATCCCCGGCCAGCCGCAGACGGTGACGCCGCGACCGGGGATGCGGAACGTCCATCCCGTCCCCTGGGACCGCGCCGTGCCCGACGCATCGAGGCGGCGGGTGCGGGTCGAGTACACCACCGGCGCCGAGCCCTGCAACGTCCTCGACCACGTGGACGTGCGCTACTCCCGCTCGGCGGTGACCATCACCCTCTTCGAGGGCAGCGACCCGAGGGCCGCCGACCGGTCCTGCATCCAGATCGCCGTGCAGCGGGCGACGGACGTCACCCTCCGCGAGCCCCTGGGCGGTCGGACGCTGGTCGACGGGGCGAAGAGCCCGCCCCGGTAGCCGCCGCACGCGAGAGCACCGCGGCGCTGGTGGCCAGCCACGCCCCGCAGAGCAGGAAGCTGCCGAGCACGTCGCTCGGGTAGTGCACCGCGAGGGCGAGGCGCGAGAAGCCGACGGCGAGCACCAGCACCGCGGCGACCGCGACCGCGGCGATCCGCACCCCGCGGCGCTCGCCGGTGGACACGACGACGAGGGCGACGGCGCCGTAGAAGGCGAGGGCCTCGCCCGCGTGCCCGGAGGGGAAGCTCGCGCCCCGTGCGTCGACGAGGGCGTCGAGCGGTCGCGGCCGGCCCACCAGCAGCTTCACCGACTGCACCACGAGGACGGCTCCGAGGCTGCTCACCGCGATGAGCGCGATCGCGGTGTGGCAGCGGCGGCGGAGCAGCACCACCGCCAGCGGGATGCCGGCGGCGGCCAGGGTGACACCCGCCCCGAGCCAGGTGACCACCCGCATGGCGGACACCAGGCGCCTGTCCTCGTGGGTGACCAGCGCGTGCACCGCGGCCACGTCGGCATCGTGGATGAGCGGCACCAGCAGCGTCCCCAGCCCCCAGCCGAGCAGGACCAGGCAGAGCAGCACGGCGGCCAGGACCGCCACCGGTGTTGCGGGCCTAGGCATGCTCGACGTCGACGAAGCTCTGCGCCACCGCCACCCGCAGCCCCTCGGCGGCGAGCACGAAGTCGCCGGGGATGGTGCCGGCGGGCTCGCCGTCGAGGATGACCCCCTGCGGCGTGTCGCTGTGGACCCGCAGCCTGCCGGTGTGCTCGAGGTGCAGCCCCCGGGGCAGCCGCCCGCGACGGAGCACCACCGACAGGGCGGCGGCGACGAGACGGTGCAGCGGCATGTCCTCGACGGCGAGGACGTCGAGGCGCCGG
>JAQBPH010000173.1:0-10329 GCA_028287625.1 Chloroflexota bacterium
GCGGCGCCGGCGAAGCAGACCACCAGCCGCTGCTCGCGCAGCCCCAGCTCCTCGAAGTGGTGGTGGAGCGGGCTGGCGCGGAAGACCCGGCGGCCGAAGCTCGTGATGGCGGTGACGTTGATGATCACCGAGATGGTCTCGGCGACGAAGACGGCGCCGAGCAGCGGCAGCAGCCAGAGCAGCCGCAGCTCCGCCGCCAGCGCCACCAGGGCGCAGCCCAGGGCGAGCGAGCCGGTGTCGCCCATGAACACCCGGGCCGGCCACCAGTTGTAGAAGAGGAAGGCCAGGACGCCGCCGCAGAGGGAGGCGCTGACGATCGCCACCGGCGCGTTGCCGGAGTGCTGGGCCAGCGCCCACAGCGTCACCAGCGCGATCACCGAGCAGGAGCCGGCCAGGCCGTCGACGCCGTCGGTGAGGTTGACGGCGTTGCTGCAGGCGACCACCGCGAGCGCGGCCAGGGGGACGATCCCCCAGTGGAGGTCGACGGCGCCCGCGCCGGGGATGACCTCGACGGTGAGCGAGGCGGCGTCGAGCCCGATGCCCAGGAGCAGGCCGACGAGCAGCTGCAGGACCAGCTTCTGCCGTCCCAGCAGGCCCAGCGCGCCGCGTCCGCGGATGTTGGCGAGGTCGTCGACCACCCCGATGGCGGCGCCGGCGACGATGGCGAAGACGGCGAGGAAGCCGGCACGGCCGTGGTCGAGGACGAGCCAGGCGGCGACCGGGATGGCGCAGAACAGGATCCCGCCCATGGTCGGCGTGCCCGCCTTGACCAGGTGTGAGGCGGGGCCGTAGCTCTGCACCCGCTGCCCCGCCTTGAGGCGGGCCAGGGTGGAGATCACCGCGGGGTAGAGGACCAGGCCCAGGAGCAGCGAGCCGGCGAAGGCGATCAGCGGACGGATCATCGCAGCAGGCTCTCCACCACCCGCTCCAGCGCCACCCCGTGGCTGGCCTTCACCAGCACCACGGTGCCGCTGTCGCACTGGGCTCGGGCCATGCCGGCGGCCTCCTCGACGTCGCCGGCGACCCGGGCGCGCTCCCGGGGCATGCCCGCGGCCACCGCCGCCTCGACCATCAGCGACGCGTGCTCGCCGACGGCGATGAGCGCGGTGGCGGCGCGCGCCGCCTGGCGTCCCGCCTCGGCATGGGCGGGGCGGGCGTGCTCGCCGAGCTCGAGCATGTCGCCCAGCACCGCCAGCCGCCGCGGGGCGCCGCTGCCGGCGAGGACCTCCAGCGCGGCGGCGACCGACGCCGGGCTGGCGTTGTAGCTGTCGTCGATGATCAGGGCGCCCCCGGGGCCGCGGCTGACCACGCCGCGCTGGGCGGGCGCGGCGAAGGCGGCGAGCCGCTCGGCGGCCTCGGCGATGCCCACCCCGTGGCGCCCGGCGACGGCGGCGGCGGCGCAGGCGTTGCTCACGGTGTGGAGCCCGGGGACGCGCAGGTGCAGCGGCGCGCTCCCGTCGGGGCCGATCAGCCGGCAGCGGATGCCCTCCAGCCCGTCGCGGGCCACCTCGACGGCGCGGTAGTCGGCGGCGGCGTCGAGCCCGAACCAGGTCACCGGGGCGCGGCTTCGGCCGGCGACGCGGCGCACCTCGGGGTCGTCGGCGTTGCAGATCGCCGAGCCGTCCGGGGGGAGCGCCTCGAGCAGCTCGGCCTTGGCGTCGCCGATGGCGGCGAGCGAGCCGAGCAGCTCGACGTGGGACAGGCCCACGTTGAGCAGCACCCCGGTGACCGGACGGGTGAAGGAGGCGAGGTCGCGGATCTCCCCCGGAGCGGACATCGCCATCTCGGCGACGAAGACCCCCACCGGCGGGCGCAGCGCCAGCACCGAGAGCGGGATGCCGGTCCAGGTGTTGAGGTTGCCGGCGGTGGCGGCGGCGTCGTGGCCGCCGAGGGCGAGCGCGCAGAGCTCCTTCGCGGAGGTCTTGCCGACGCTGCCGGTGACCCCGACCACCGCGCAGCCGAGCTCGGCGAGCCGCGCGGCACAGGCGCGTCGCAGGGCCAGGGCGGTGTCGTCGACGCGGAGCAGCAGCGGCGGGTGCCCGTCGGGCAGGGGCCGGCCCTCGGCGACCACCGCGAGCGCCGCCCCGGCGGCGGCCGCCGCGGCCACGTAGGCGTGGCCGTCCATGCGCTCGCCGGCGAGGGCGACGAAGGCGCTGCCGGGCCCGGCACGCCGCGAGTCCGTCTCGATCGCGGCGAGCGGAGCGCACCGCTCACCCGCGCCCTCGAGGCGGCCGCCGAACAGGCGCGCCAGGTCCGCCGGGGTGAGCAGCATCGCGTGGATGGTACGGGGAAGCCCACCGGTCGGTTTCGGAGGGGCGGGGGAGGGGGGCGCGAGCACCCGTCCTCCTCCCGCCGTCAGCCCCCCGAGCATGACGCCCCCCCCATCCCCCTTCAAGGCTTTGCGCGCTGACGCGCGCACTGGTTGGGGGGCCTCCCCCAGGCCATCAGCTCCTGGATCGTGAGTCTTCCCCCTCACGGGACGATTCTCCAGGCGTCGACCGCGAGCTGGGCGACACTCTTCCAGACCGGCGCGGCGAGGTAGGCGCCCTCGTGGGGCACCCTGCTCTCGTGCGGCTTGCGGATGATCACGAAGGCGGTGAACTGGGGGTTGTCGACGGGCAGGAAGCCGACGAACGAGGCGATGATGTCGGCCCCGTACGCGCCGTTGACGGCGACGCTGGCGGTGCCGGTCTTCCCTCCGACGAGGCCCTTGAAGGCGGGGATCTTGGCCAGGTAGCCGGAGGCGCCCCTGTCCTCGACGACGCCGGTCATCATGTGGGCGAGCTGGTGGGCGGCGTCCGCGGACATCACCTGGCGGGTGCGCGGCACCACCGGCGTGGCCACGCCCGTCTGCGGGTCGACGATCGCCTCCACCGCGTGCGGCTGCACCCACACGCCGCCGTTCGCGATGGCGTTGACGGCGGCGAGCATCTGCACCGGGGTGGCCTGCACCTGCTGCCCGAACGACGCCGTGGCGTAGTCGACGTCGGTCCAGGTGCGCTGGGAGCGCAGCGGCTGGTTGGCCTCGCCGGCGACGTCGATGCCGGTGGGCGAGCCGATCCCGAAGGCGAGCAGGTTCTGGTAGTAGGCGTCCTTGCCGGTCCGGCGCATCACCTCGATGGCGCCGTTGTTCAGCGAGTCGTCGAGCACCCACTGGAAGGTCACCTTGCCGTGGGACCTGTTGTCCCAGTCGTGGATGAGGAAGCCGCCGATGGTCTGCTGGGCCTCGTTGATGGTCTGGTCCGGGGTGAAGGCACGGTGGTCGAGGCCGCCGGCGAAGGTCACCACCTTCATCACCGAGCCGGGCTCGTAGAGGTTGTCGACGGCGCTGTCGCGGAAGAGGCCGATGTCGCTCGTCGAGTAGTGGTTGGCGTCGTACGAGGGATAGTCGGCCCAGGCGCGGATGGCGCCGGTCCTCGTGTCCATCACCATGATCGTCCCGGACTCCGCCTGGCCGTCGGTGGTCACCCCCCTGGCCAGCGCCTGCTCCGCCCAGTACTGGATCTTGGAGTCCAGCCCCAGGCGCAGGTCGCTGCCGTTGCGGGCGTCGCGCCGCTGCTCGTTGGTGAGCACGATGGGGTTGCCGGCGACGTCGCGCAGCGTCGTCTCGATGCCGTCCTGCCCGCGCAGCACCGACTCGTACCGGGACTCGATGCCGTACTGGCCGTGGCCGTCGTGGTCGACGAAGCCGAGCAGGTTGCTGGCGAACGAGACCCCGGGCAGCGGCGAGGGGCTGTAGCTGCGCTGGTCCTCGGGGATGATGCCGATGCCGTAGACCCTGAGGGCGCGCAGCCTGGTGGTCACCGACTCGTCCACCCGCCTGGCGAGGTAGACGAAGCGGCCGGGCTGGTTCATCAGCGACTCGAGGTGCGACGGTCCCATGCCCAGCACCGGCCCCACCCGCGCGGCGACGGCGTGGCGCTGATCCGGGCGGATCACCCCGGGGTCGGCGAAGATGCTGTACACGGGCACGTCGCCCGCGAGCAGCGAGCCGTCGCGATCGAGGATGCGCCCGCGATGGGCGCGCAGGGTGATGTCGATGCCGTGCTGCCTCGCCGCCGCGGCGGCGAGGTCGTTGTGCTGGCGCAGCTGGACGTCGGCGAGCCGCAGCGAGAGCACCACGGTCAGGACGCCGAAGATGACCAGCAGCCAGAGTCCCCGCGCCCGGAAGTCGGGGGCCTCAGCGACGAACCAGCCGCGCACCGCGGGCCGTCTCGGGGAGGAGGCCTCGGTCCTCGGCCGGCGGGGAGCGGGTCCGGACGGTCGCCGGCGGTCGGTCACGGCGCCGCCGCCTCGACCTCGTCGGCCCCGAAGCTGCCGCGCAGCGCCGCCACCAGCCGTTCCATCGCGTCGCCGCCGGCGGGCCGGCCCAGCGCGCCGGGCGCGGCGGGCGCGCTCACCATCGGCGGCACCGCGGCCACGTACGCCCACTTCGACGGCGGCCGCAGCCCCAGCGACTGGGCGGCGGCTCCGATCCGCGCACCCGAGCGCAGCCGGTCGAGCTCGTCGCCGAGGCGGCTGTTCTCGTCGCGCAGCGACGCCTGCTCGGCCGACAGCCGGGTGGCCTGGAAGGTGGCCTGGGTGAGGTGCGCCGACTGGGCGACGTAGGCGATGCCGATCACCGCCACCAGGAGGATGAAGGGCAGCAGCGGCAGGGGTGTGCGCGGACCGCCTCCGCGCCGCCGGCGGCCGCGGCGGCCGGTGGGCTCGAGGCCGTCCGGCACCTCCTGGACGGGACGTCCGTCCGAGAAGGCGTCGAAGGTGTCGTCGTCGAGGCGGGAGGTGGTCTGTGGGGCGGACACGGCCGCGGGTTCTCCGCTGGGACGTTGATGGGGACGGTGCGGCGGCGTGGAGGGGACGGGAGGGTGACCGCGTCGGAAGTGCCGGGCCTCAGTGGGCGGTGTCGAGCCGCTCGGCGACGCGCAGCCGCGCCGACCGCGAGCGAGGGTTGGCGGCGAGCTCGGCGGCGTCCGCCTTGATCGCCTTGCGGGTGTGGAGGAAGAGGGTGGCCCGGTGAGCGCAGGTGCAGATGGGTTGCTGGGGCGGACAGACACAGTTCAGTGCTGCGACGTGGAGTGCGTTCTTGACAAGGGAGTCCTCGAGGGAGTGAAAGGCGATGACCCCAACACGCCCACCGGGCCGTAATGCGTCGATGGCCGCCTGCAACCCCTGCTCCAGGCTCTCGAGCTCGTGGTTGACCTCGATGCGGAGCGCCTGGAAGGTCCGGGTGGCGGGATGGATGCGCTTCGGCCAGTACCGTCGCGGCACCGCCCGCTCCACGGTCTCGCGCAGCTCACCGGTGGTGGTGAGAGGGCGCTCGTGGCGGGCCCGGCCGATGGCGGCGGCGATGCCGCGGGCGAAGCGCTCCTCGCCGTAGCGGCGGATCAGCGCCGCGAGGTCCGCCTCCTCCCAGCCGTTGACGACGTCGGCGGCGGTGAGCGTCGCCGCGCTGGGATCGAGGCGCATGTCCAGCGGACCCTCGTGGCGGAAGCTGAAGCCGCGCGCCGGGTCGTCCAGCTGGACGGAGGAGATGCCGAGGTCGAGGGTGACCCCGTCGACCGCGGCGATGCGGTTCCGCCGCAGGTGCTCCGTCAGATCGGCGAAGTCGCCGTGGATCAGGAGCAGCGCGTCGCCGGCATCGGCGAAGCGCCGGCGCGCGGCCGCCAGGGCCGCGGGGTCGCGGTCGATGGCGATCACGCGCCCGCCGGGGCGCACGCGCTCGAGGAGCGCGGCGGTCACGCCCCCGGCACCGAGCGTGCCGTCGACGAACAGCTGCCCCGGTCTGGGCTGCAGGCTCTCTATGAGGGGGTGTAGAAGGACCGGCCGGTGCCCGTCAGTCGACGGGGCGCCGGAGGTGGCGTGGTCGCCGGTCCCCAAGTCCGCCACAGTCGACATGAGGACCACGGTAGGTGAACGTCGCGAAAGCGTGCCGTCCGCTCACGCGGACGGCGTGGACGCCGCCGGCGCGGCGCCGGTGGCGAGGTCGTAGAGATGCGAGAACTGGTCGGGGTCCATGGTCGCCTCGTCGGCGTCCCACACCGCCTCGCCCACCAGCTCGACACGGTTGCCGAGGCCGACGAAGACGCAGCGGTCGCCGATCTCCGCCCAGCGGCGGTTCTCGGCGTCGATGAGCATGCGGCCCTGGGCGTCGAGCTCCAGGGGACGCGCGAAGGCGAAGTGCAGACGCTCCCAGCGGCGCAGCTCGGCGCCCCTGAGCTGGTTGCGCATGCGGTGGGACATGTCCGCCCACTCGTCCGGCGGCCAGATCACGAGCCGGTGCTCCGTGCCGCGGGCCACGATGCTGCCCTCGGGGAGGCTGCCACGCAGCTTCGCGGGCAGGGCGACGCGGCCCTTGACGTCGACGCCGTGGCGATAGGAGCCGACCACGGCGTGTCAGGCCCCACCGGGGGCCACGGGGGCCAGCCAGGGATCGTGACGCTGCAGGTCGGATTCACCACTTTTCACCACTCTGATCCACTTCGAGCGGAAGCCTAGCAGCGCATTCCCCACCCGTCAACGCGAACATATGTACGGGTGGTTGTGCGAGCGCCATGGAGGGAACACTCCGAGCGGCGTAGACTCGCCGTCGCAAGCCGGCCGGACGGCCGCGGGCGGCTCGACCGCTCGAGGAAAGTCCGGGCTCCGCAGAGCAGGGCGCTGGGTAACGCCCAGTCGGGGTGACCCGAAGGAGAGTGCCACAGAAAGGACACAGCCACGGTGCGCAGCGCGCCGCGGCAACGGTGAAATGGTGGGGTAAGAGCCCACCGGCGGCCGGGTGACCGGCCGGCCAGGTAAACCCCGCCCGGAGCAAGGCCGAACAGGGGCGGAGCGCCTCGGCGCTCCAGGGGCTGCTCGTCCCAGACCCCGGGTGAGGCCGCTCGAGGCGCCGGGCAACCGGCGCTCCAGATGGATGGCCGTCCCCCACCGCCGGGGGTGGCCCCCTCGGGGGTCGAACAGGCGGTGGGGACAGAACCCGGCTTACAGGCCGGCTTGCATCACCCCCGGGCCCCGCCTCCTGAGATGGGGGCGGGGCTTCTCCTGATGCCGCCTGGGTTTGCCGCCCACCGGCCCAGGCCCCGATGGCGTCCTTGCCGTCTCAACGTGTTTATGCCAGCATGGGCCGTAACATGCCTTGTTCGGCGGGCTGTCACCACACGCCCTCTGACTCCACGACCGCCACCTCCACCCACCGACTGCCCAACTGCCGCACCCCCGGTCCGAGCGTGGACGGGGCGCTGAGGCGCCCCGTCCACAGATGGCTGCTAGGGCAGCCCGTCAGTGTTCGCTCAGCCGCAGTATTCGTACCACCAGGTGCGGTCGTGCCTCCAGGCCCAGCTGCAGTCCTCCCCGGAGTACCGGTAGCTGTAGTCCCGGTAGCTGTAGTCCCGGTAGTTGTAGTCCCGGTGGTTGTAGTCCCGGTAGCTGTAGTCGCGGTGGTTGTAATCCCGGTAGCTGTAGTCCCGGTAGTTGTTATGGCTGCGGTCCCAGTTGCCCCCGCTCCATGAGTAACCGCTGGAGGAGTGACTGTGTCCTCCCCCGTACGTGGTCGCGGCCAGCGCGGTTGTCCCGCTGGACAAAGCTCCCAGCGCCGCCGCGGCGGTCACGGCAGCGATGCCTAACCGAATGGCCATATGTCCCATCCTCCTCGTGCTGATGATGTCGAATGTGCCGCCCTAGCAGCCGGTTCGCAACCGCAAACGTGGCTCACTCAATCTCACCGCCCAGCACGTGCGCCGACCGTCGCCATCGCCAAAGCGTCGGATGGTGACGTTTGCCAGGCCCGGCATGGGCCGAGCAGGGAGGTGTCGATGGTGTCGGGATCCATGCCATCGATGTCGCGATTTGTTCTTAACCATTCGTTACCGCTACTCGTGAGACTAAGACTTTCGGCGGGCGGCTCGCTCGGCGGAAGCTGCAGAAGCGGTGGCGAACGCCCGCTGTGGCGGAAGGCCGGCGACATCGAGCGCGACCGGAGCGGGCTGAGCTCGACGCCCTCAGCGGGCGCTGAACGGGGCGGTGCCGCTCAGCAGGTGCACGCCGGTGAGCGCGGTGTGCCCGGCCATGTAATCGAGGGCCCGGGCGAGGTCGACGACGCCGTTGCTCAGCGGGATCGGCGTGAAGGCGATGGTGATCAGGATGCCGAGCGCCCGGCCCGACGAGTCGAGCACGGGGCTGCCGGCGTCGCCGGGGATGCCCGGGGGCAGGTCGACGACGCGGTGGGCGAAGCCGCCGCCCTCCATCCGCACCGCGACCCCCTGGCGCGCGGCCAGCGCCTCCTGGCCGAGCAGCAGCGCCGAGCTGCCATAGGTGTGGACCCGCTCGCCGGCGGTGGAGCCGCCCGCCCTCGCCCCCACCGGCCCTCCGAGCACCGGCACCGTGGGCGAGACCGCGGCGACGTCGGCGGGGTCGAGGGCGACGAGCGCGAAGTCGTTGTACTCGCAGATGTCCGGGTCGGCCTCGTGGACGCGCTGCATGGTCAGCCAGGAGCTGTAGGCGAGGCTGCCGGGGTGGGCGGCGCCGCGGATCTCCACCGGCGTGCCCAGCGGCAGCGACCCGGTGGTGCAACCGTAGGGGTCGGTGGGCTGGCCGGCGATCGCGCAGCTTGCCGCCATGGCGATGTAGGTGCGGGTGGCGTTGGCGAGGATGAAGCCGCCGGTGCACTGCCCGGCGTCGACGAACAGCTGCACCCCGGGGTGGATGGCGCCGCCGGCCGCGGCGGCGGGCGGCGGCGAGGCCAGCGCGCCAGCGGCCAGGACGGCGGCGGCGACCATCAGCGTCAGGACCCGGATGCCCCGCATGAGCGCGGATCCTACGCCGCCGGCCGGTCCTGGGCGAGGGAGATCAGGGCGGCGAGGCCGAGCACGGCGGCGGAGAGCCCGAGGCCGGCGCGCACCCCACCGGCGACGTCGGAGAGGAGGCCGGTGAGCAGCGGGCCGGCGCACTGGCCGAAGGCGAAGACGGCGGTGAGCGCCGCGATCGCCGGACCCCACTGGGGCGCGGGGAGAGCGTCGCGCACCACCGCGGCGAACGAGGTGACCACGGCGAGGAAGGCGCCGCCGAAGACCAGCGCCGAGGCCATCGCGGTCACCGCCCCGCCCCCGAGCAGGGGCAGCACCGCCCCCACGCTCACCACCCCGAGCACCAGCGCCGGGCCGCGGCCGCCGCGCAGCCGTCCCAGCGCGCGCCCCCAGAGCGGCACGCTGAGGAGGGATGCGACGCCGAGCAGCACCCAGAACGACCCCACCAGGACGCTGCTCAGCCCCTGGTGCACCAGCAGGGCGACGACGAAGGTGATGTAGGAGATGTAGCCGACGCCGAACAGCGTGTACGCGACGATGCTGGGGACGAAGCGGCGTGCCGGCCAGCCCGCGCCCTCGCCCCGCCGCGCCATCGGGGGCGCCGCGACCATGCCGGCCGCCCAGCGCGCCGCCACCAGCCCGGCGAGCGAGAGCACCGCCAGCGCGAGCCAGCCGATGCGCCAGCCGGCGCCGGGGCCGGCGAGGGCGAGGATGGGCGGCACCACCATCCCGGAGAGGACGATGCCCAGGGCGGCGCCCCCGACGTAGACGCCGAGCAGCACCGCGGCGCGGGTGCTCGAGCGCCCGTGCCCGAGCCAGGCGGCGAGGTCCATGCCGCCGATGAAGACAAGCGCGCCGGCGACACCGGCGAGCACGCGCAGGGCCAGAAGGGCGCCGAAGCCGGAGGCGAGCCCGGTCGCCAGCAGCGCGGCGACGACGACCGCCATGCCGCCGAGGAAGGCGACGCCGCGGCCGGTGCGCGCGGTCACCCGCGGCGTGATCATCGCCCCGGCCAGGTAGCCGAGGGCGTTGGCGGTGTTGATCGTCCCGGCCTGGGCGAAGGACCAGTGCAGGTCGGCGCGCATCCCGGGGAGGAGCAGGCCGTAGGCAAAGCGGGCGATGCCCAGGACCACCGCCGGACCGGCCGCGAGCCCGGCGGCGACCAGCAGCGGATGCACGGTGGGCGCGACCGCACCAGCCACCCGGACCGCCTCCCCCCCTCTCACCTCAGGACGCGGTTCCCGCTCCCGCCGGTACCGGCCCGGGGGAGGGTGGCGGTGCGGCTCCCGGGCCCGGCAGCATCACCGCGTCCCGGGCGCGCAGCGGCTGCCCGCAGCCGGCGCAGACCACCCCGTGCTCGACCTCTCCCCCGCACCCGCGGTGCTCGAGGCGCAGCGGCGGCCCCGACGGCGCCATGTGACGGTCGCCCCAGCTGCGCAGCGCCACGATCACCGGCCAGAGGTCGTGGCCGGCCTCGGTGAGGCGGTACTCGAAGCGCTCGGGCCGCTCCTGGTAGCGGGTGCGCTCGAAG
>JAQBPH010000178.1:0-5753 GCA_028287625.1 Chloroflexota bacterium
GCGGGACTACCTGGACCCCGTCGCAGTCTTCAACGCAATCGGATGGCCTGCACAGTAACGGTCAACTCACGGCGGCTCCGAGCTCGACGCTCTCGCCGAGGAGCCCTGGTGGCCGAGCGCGAGAGCCCGGCCGGGAAACCGCGGCGGCGGCATGGGGATGCCCCGGCCGGGCATGCGCATCCCGATACTCATGAGAATATGCATTCTCATGAGTATGTGCGGGCTCCGCAGACCACCGCCGCGACCCACGGCGGTGGCCTGTGACGGCGCGGTGACGGCCTTGACTCTCCCGCCGCTGGAGACCTCAAGGTCGGGGCATGGACATCTCGATCGGCCAGATGGCACGGCTCACCGGGCTCCCGGTGAAGACCGTCCGCTACTACTCGGACATCGGGCTCGCCCCCGAGGCCGAGCGCAGCCCGTCCGGCTACCGCCGCTACGACCAGGCCGGCCTCGCCCGCCTCGAGCTGGTCCGCACCCTCCGCGACCTGGGTTTCGACCTGGCGACGATCCGCCAGGTCCTCGACCGCCAGGCCGGACTCGCCGAGGTGGCCCGCGCCCACGCCGACGCCATCGACCTGCACATCCGTCAGCTCAGCCTGCGCCGGACCCTGCTGCGGGCCATCGCCCGCCGCGACTCCCGGCCCGAGGAGGTACATCGCATGACCGCGTTCGCCCGCACGTCGGCCGACGAGGCCGGACGGATCATGGAGGAGTTCATCGCCTCCGTCTTCGCCGACCATCCCGACGACCCCTTCGCCACGGTGATGCGCAGCGGCCTGCCGACGCTGCCGGAGGACCCGTCCGACGCGCAGATCGACGCCTGGGTCGAGCTCGCCGGATTGGTCGGCGACCCCGACTTCCGTGCCCGGGTGCGGCGGATGGTCACCGAGGGGGCCCGGCTGCGGGCCGGCTCCGACATCAGCCAGGACGAGAGGCCCACTGCGGAGGCCGGGCGGGCGGTGGTCGAGCGTGGCCAGGCGGCGCTCGCCGCCGGGGTCGCGCCCGAGTCGGCGGAGGCGGCGGCGATCGCCGACGAGCTGGTCGGGCTCTTCGCGACCGCCGCCCACCGGAGCGACGACGCAGCGTATCGCGCCGAGCTCGCCTGGATGCTCGAGACCTTCAGCGACCAGCGGGTGGAGCGCTACTGGAACCTGATCGGCGTCATCAACGCCTGGCCGCAGGGCCCGTCGCTGACGCCCGCCTACGAGTGGTTCGTCGCCGCGCTCCGGGTGGCGCGCTGACGGTCCCGGTCCGGGGGCGGCGGCCGCCGCCCCCAGACCGACACCAGCGGCGCGGCGGTGAGGCAGCAGCCCGGGTCGCCGAGCACCTCCAGGCAGCGGTCGACGTCGGCCGCCGCCATGCCCCGGGCGATCACGTCGTCGCGGAAGCGCAGCACCGACAGGTGGATCATCTCGGTGAAGGCGCCGTCGCCGATCGGTGCCCTCGCCTCCCCCGCCACCTCGCCGAGACCGGCGGCCCGCATCCCGGCCGGTGCCCGCCAGGACCAGCCGCCGTCGTAGGAGCCGGTGCGCATCACCTCGAGGGTGGCCCCCCAGACGCGCCCGAGCACGGGCCCGGCGTCGACCGGGTCACAGGGCCAGTCGCCGAGCTCGGCCCAGCGGAAGTCGAAGTCCTCGACGAGCATCCAGCCCCCGGGGCGCAGGGCGGCCGCGAGCCGGCGCAGCGCGCTGGCGCGGTCGGGCAGGTGGCCGATGACGTGGCGGGCGTGGACCAGGTCGAAGGCTGCGGCGGGCAGCGGGTCGGTGAGGACGTCCAGGCGGCGCACCTCGAGGTTGGGGCGCCGGTGCTCCTCGAGCAGGGTGGTGTCGAGGTCGACGGCCAGCACCCGGCCTCGCTCGCCGACCCGGTCGGCGAGCCAGCGGGCGATCGAGCCCCGGCCCGCGCCCACCTCCAGGCACTCCCAGCCGGCGCCGACGCCGGTGCGCCGCAGGTGGTCGAGGGTGAGCGGATCGCCGCTGCGCTCGAGCGCGTCGAGCCGCTCGGCCTCACGGTCCCAGGTCTGGTCGAAGATGTATCTCGCCATCCGTCCGCCTCGTGATCGGCCGCCGCTCGGCGCCCCGTTGCTGTTGCGGAGCATACGCGGGCGCGGCGACTGACCGATCGTTCGGGCGCCGGGTCTCCCCCCGTTGCCGGGCAGGGGCGCATCTCCCCCGCCCCACCGCGGAGGGGAGGGTCAGCCGCCGAGGAAGGAGAGGCGCAGGGTGCGCTCGGGGTTGTCGCGGTTCAGGTCGACGACCACGATCCGCTGCCAGGTGCCCAGCCCCAGCCGTCCGCGCCGCACCGGCACGGTGACCGACGGCGACACCAGCACGGGCAGCAGGTGGTCGGCGCCGTGTCCCTCGGAGCCGTGGCGGTGGCGGTACCGGTCGTCGCGGGGGAGCAGGCGCTCCAGCGCTGCGACGAGGTCGGGCTCGGAGCCGCTGCCGGTCTCCATGATCGCCACCCCCGCGGTGGCGTGGGGGACGAAGACGTTGAGCAGCCCGTCGCCTCCGCCCTCGCGCGCCAGCGCCGCCGCCTGGTCGGTGACGTCGACGACGCGGGACCCCGAGGTGTCGACGAGGAGGTCGCGCTCGAGCATGCTCAGGCCGGCTTCGGGGAGGCCGGCGCGGCGCCGGGCGAGGCGGGCTGGGGCAGGATGATCGACCCGTAGAAGTCGCGGAAGGTGCGCAGCTCGTCGGACGTCGAGTAGAGGAAGTCGAGGCGCATCGCACGGTTGGCGTCGAGGGTCACGCGAAGCTCGGCGAGCAGCGGTGGCGGCGGCGGCTGCCCCGGGGTCGCCGCCGGGGCGGCGCCGCCCCGCGCGTAGAGCTTGAGGACCCCGGTCACGCCGAAGACCTCGGCGGCGTCGACCTGGACGGTGGAGTAGCCGTCCACGCCGGGGGCGCCGAGCGCGGTCAGGGTGGGGCCGGTGGCGACCGCGATCTGCGGATACCCGCCGCTCTGAGGACGGAAGCTCACCGCACCCGCGCCCTCCGCGAAGGACCAGGTGTTCAGGTACAGCGCGCTGAAGCCGTGGGCGTCGGACTGGTACAGCTCGAAGTGCCGCGGGCTGGTGAACCCGGGGTTGTCGGTGATCCAGCCCGTCTGGGTCTCGCCCTTGACCTGGTACCAGGCGTTGTTCAGGCCACCGTGGGACACAACCGTGACCACCGTCCCCTGCCCCAGGCTGCCGACCACGGCGCCGTCGGCGGAGCCGGCGTCGCGCAGCTTCACGCCCAGCGGGGCGATCACGGTGAGGGTGGAGCCGACGTCGACGGCGCCCGGCGAGGGGCTCGACGACGCGCTCGCCGAGGCCGGGGCTCGCGGCGTCGACACCGACGGCGCCGGCGTGCCCGACCCGCAGGCGGCGAGCGCGGCGGCGGCGAGGACGGTGGCGAGAACGGTGGCGGCGGCGCTCATCCGGAAGCCTGCTCGCCCCCATCCTGCAGGGTGCGCAGCGAGGCCGCCACCGAGGCGGAGAGGGCGTCGAGGTCGTACCCTCCCTCCAGCACCCAGACGGTGCGGCCGCCCGCGGTCTCGGCGGCGATGGCGGCGAGCCGGCGGGCCACCTCCGCATAGGTGGCGGTGTCCAGCCGGAGGTTGGCGAGCGGGTCGGCGCGGTGGCCGTCGTACCCGGCGCTGACCACGATCAGCTCGGGCGCGTGGGCGCGGAGCGCCGGCGCGACCACCTCGTCGAAGGCGGCCAGCCACTCCTCGCCGGTCGTCGCCGGGGGCAGCGGCACGTTGACCGTCGCGCCGGCGCCGGCGCCCTCGCCGGTCTCGGAGCGGCGTCCCGTCCCCGGGTACAGCGGCCACTGGTGGAGCGAGCAGTACAGCACCGAGGGGTCGTCGTAGAAGACGTCCTGGGTGCCGTTGCCGTGGTGCACGTCGATGTCGACCACCGCGACCCGGCCGAGCCCGTGGGCGCTCTGCGCGGCCCGGGCGGCGATGGCGGCGTTGTTGAACAGGCAGAAGCCCATGGCGCGGTCGCGGGTGGCGTGGTGGCCGGGCGGCCGCACGATCGCGAAGGCGCTCCGCGCCGACCCCGAGCAGACCGCGGCCACGCCCTCGACGGCGGCGCCGGCGGCGCGCAGGGCCACCTCGTAGGAGCGGTCGGTGCAGTAGGTGTCGGGGTCGATCCAGGCGCCGCCCCCGCGGGCGGCGCGCTCGATGCGGCGGAGGTGCGCGTCCTGGTGGGCGCCGAGCACCAGCGCGGCATCGGCCTCGCGCACCGGCATCGCCGGCAGGTCGCGCAGCCGCGGGTCGGCGGCGAGGTGGTCGACGATCGCGTGGAGGCGTCGCGCCGACTCCGGGTGGCCGGGCGCGTCGTGCTGGTCGGAGGTGTCGTCGCTGAGGATGGCGACGGGGACGGGGGAGTTCATGCCAGGCACTCCGAGAGCTCTCGCAGGAAGGACTCGACATCGGTGACCAGGCCCAGGGTCTGGGAGGAGCCGCGGTCGGCGAGCTTGGTCACCACCGAGGGGTTGATGTCGACGCAGACCGTCCTGGTGGCCGCCGGGAGCATGTTTCCGGTGGCGATGGCGTGCAGCATCGACGCACACATGATGCACAGCTCGACCCCGCGCAACCCCTGGCGCATCCGCCGCTGCGCCTCGATCATGTCGACCACTACCTCGGGGATGGGGCCGTCGTCGCGCACCGAGCCGGCCAGCACGACGGTGATGCCGCGGCGAACCGCCTCGTACATCACCCCGCCGCGGAGCATGCCGGTGGCCACCGCCTCGCGGATCCCGCCCGCCCCGCGGATGCGGTTGATGGCGCGGATGTGGTGCTCGTGGCCGGACTCGACGGGCAGGCCGTCGCGGAGGTTGATGCCGAGCGAGGTGCCGAAGAACTGCGATTCGATGTCGTGCGCGGCGAGCGCGTTGCCGGCGAAGAGCACGTCCACCCAGCCGGAGGCGATCAGCCGGCTCAGGTGAACCCCCGCCCCGGTGTGGATCACCGCCGGCCCCGCCACCATGCAGATGCGCCCGTCGCGGGCGCGGATCTCGCGCATGGTGCGGGCCAGCTCGCGGATGATCAGGTGCTTCGGCTTCTCGGCGGACACCGAGCTGGTCATGAAGCCGAAGATCTCCCTGCTGCGCGAGCGCTCGACCGGCGAGACCTTGATGCCGTCGTGGCCGACCACGATGCGGTCGCCGGCGCGGACGTCGGTGACCGCGACGCAGCGCGCCCGGCCGCCGTCGACCAGGACCCCGCAGTCCATCTCGATGTCCTCGACGTCCAGCCAGGCCTCGCCGATGCGCACGGCGGTGGGCTGGTTGCTGGTCGAGTAGAAGGTGTCGGGGAGGACGCCGTCGCGGGGGGCGGACTCGGTGCGCGCCGCGGCTCCGTCGATCCGCACCGCCCCCTGCTGCTGGCACGCGGCGACGATGGCGCGGAGGCCGCGGGGGTCGTCGTGGCTCAGGGTGATGCGCGTGAAGCTGCGCTCGTCCGGGCTCTGGCCGACCCGGAACTCGTCGACCTGGAACGAGCCACCCAGGTCCATGACCACGTCGAAGATGCGCGGCAGCATCATCGAGTCGATGATGTGCCCGCTCAGCTCGATGGTGGCCGTGGGCAATCCTTCTCCTCCGGGCGCCGGGGCGCCGTTCCCCCCCGGCAGTCTAGACATCCCGTGCGCGACTCAGCGTCCCGCCCGGGCACCCTCGCGCGCGGCGGCGATCCGCTCCCGCCAGCGCCGTGCCGCGGCCGCGGGACCCTCGGGCGCGGCGGCGATGCCGCGGCTG
>JAQBPH010000245.1:0-2939 GCA_028287625.1 Chloroflexota bacterium
GGCCTTCGCCCAGATCCGCGAGCTGCTCTCCTACCTGCCCAGCAACAACCGCGAGCAGCCGCCCCACCGTCCCACCCTCGACGACCCGCAGCGGGCCGATCCCGAGCTGCAGTCGATCATCCCCGACAATCCCAACCACCCCTACGACATGCGCGCGGTGATCACCCGCGTGGTCGACGAGGCGCGCTTCCTCGAGGTGATGCCGTACCACGCCGAGAACCTGATCACCGGCTTCGCCCGCCTGGACGGTCACCCGGTGGGGATCGTGGGCAACCAGCCGCGGGTGCTCGCCGGCGCGCTCGACATCGAGGCGAGCATCAAGGGGGCGCGCTTCGTCCGCTTCTGCGACTCCTTCAACATCCCGCTGGTCACCTTCGTCGACGTGCCGGGGTTCCTCCCCGGCACCGCCCAGGAGTACGGTGGCATCATCCGCCATGGTGCCAAGCTCCTCTACGCATACTGCGAGGCCACCGTCCCCAAGCTCACGGTGATCACCCGCAAGGCCTACGGCGGTGCCTACGACGTCATGTGCAGCAAGCACATCCGTGCCGACTACAACGTTGCCTGGCCCACCGCGGAGATCGCGGTGATGGGCCCGCAGGGCGCGGTGAACATCATCTTCCGCCGGGACATCGCCCAGGCCGGGGATCCGGCCGCCAAGGCCGCGCAGCTGATCGAGGACTACCGTGAGCAGTTCGCCAATCCCTACTACGCGGCCGAGCGCGGCTACGTCGACGACGTCATCGAGCCCAAGCAGACCCGCGCCGTGCTCGTCAACGCGCTGCGCATGACCGCCACCAAGCAGGTGGAGCGACCCCGCCGCAAGCACGGCAACATCCCCCTCTGACGGTCGTGGCGGAGGCCGAACCCCTGCGCCCCCTGCCGCGCTATGGCGAGGCAGCCCTGGCCGACCTCGTCCCCGCGCTGATGCACGCGCTCGGCGCCGACGAGTTCCCCGACCCGCTCGGCCTCGACCCGCTCAACTCGGTGGCGCTGCTGGTCGTCGACGGCCTCGGGTTCGAGCTGCTGCGCGAGCGCGCGGCGTCGGCGCCCTTCCTCTCCGGGACCGCGCTGCGGGCGGTGCCGCTCACCGCCGGCTTTCCCGCCACCACCGCCGCCAGCATCGCCTCCATCGGCACCGGTCGCCCGCCGGGCGAGCACGGCCTGGTCGGCTACACGGTGTGGCTGCCCGGCGAGGAGGGCGCGCTGAACATGCTCACGTGGGCGCCGTACGGGGTGCGGGGGGGCGCCGGCGACACCATCCACCGGCTCCTCCCCGAGGAGGTGCAGCCCGACCCCACCGCCTTCGAGCGCGCGGTCTCCTCGGGCATCGACGTGGTGCTGATCGGGCCGCGGCTGCACTCCCACTCGGGGATGACCCGCGCGGTGCTGCGCGGCGGCCGCTACCGCCCGGCGATCTCGCTCGCCGACACCGCGCTGCAGATCGTCGAGGCGCTCGGCGAGCGCGGACGCCGCTTCGTGTACGCGTACCACCCCGACCTCGACGCCGTCGGCCACCTCCGCGGCACCGCCTCGGAGGCGTGGACGCTGCAGCTCGCCGACATCGACCGCACCGCCGCCCTGGTGGCCGAGCGGCTGCCCGCGGGGTCGGCGCTGGTGGTCACCGGCGACCACGGCATGATCGACCTGCCGCCGCGCTCGCGGGTCGACGTCGACGACCACCCCGAGCTGTCCGCCGGCCTGCGGCTGCTCGCCGGCGAGGCCCGCGCCCGCCACCTCCACGTCCGCGACGGGGCGGTCGAGGACGTGCTCTCCGCCTGGCGTGCCCACCTCGGCGACCGGATGTGGATCGTCTCCCGGGAGCAGGCCATCGAGGAGGGATGGTTCGGGCCGATCGTGCCGGCTCGCATCCGCGCGCGCATCGGCGACGTGCTCGCCGCCGCCCACGGCGACGTCGGCGTCTTCCAGCGCTCGGTCGACCCCGCCCAGGCGCGGATGATGGGCCACCACGGGTCGATGACCGCCGCCGAGCAGCTCGTCCCCTTCGTCATGGTGCGCCGCTGAGCGCAGCCCAGGGGGAAGGCTGTCAGCGACGAAGGAGCTGATGGCCTGGGGGAGGCCCCCGAACCATTCGGCGCGTCAGCGCCGAGAGCCAGAGAGGGGAAGGCTGTCAGCGACGAAGGAGCTGATGGCCTGGGGCGCTCCCCTGCCCGCGGGAGCGCGCCAGTGCCGAGAGGAGAGGCGGGCGGCGCTCGCCGCCGATCAGCGGCGCCAGCGGGGTGGCGCTGATCAGCCGGGTGGCGAGCAGCGCGAGCGCGAGGGTGCCGGCGGTGAGCAGCAGGAAGCCGGCGATCGAGCCGGGGAGGGGCTGCTGCAGCATCGGTTTCAGCAGGTCGTCACCGAGCTCGAAGGCGATCAGCGGATGGAGGATGTACACGCCGAGCGAGTCGCGGCTCAACGCCCGCACCGTCCGGCCCAGCCGGGGCAGGCGGCGCAGTACCGCAGGCGCTCCCAGCAGCACCGCACCGGTCAGCGTCAGCACCACCGGCGCCAGCAGGGGCCGGAGGAAGGCGCCGGTGCCCTGGGCGAACTCGCCGTACCGCAGGCGCGTCACCGGGCTCGCGACGAGCAGCGCGAGGGTGGCGGGCACCGCCGCCAGGCAGGCGAGCGCGACGCGGGGATGGTCGCCGATGTCGCGGCGACGCGACAGCAGCCGCCCGCCGGCGACGCCGATCGCGAAGTAGCCGATCCAGAAGGGGAGCAGCTGGTATCCGTGCCACAGCGCGAGCCGGTCCAGGGCGGGCGGCATGGGCCCGGCGAGGCGCAGGGCGCCGAGCGCGAGCTGCAGCGCCATCGCGCCCGCCGCCAGCCAGAGGGTGGGCTCGAGGCGGCGCGGCCAGACCAGGTAGGCGAGGTAGAGCTGGGGGACGAGCAGCAGGAAGTAGAGGTGGCCGGCGCCGCCGAGCAGCCAGCAGCCC
>JAQBPH010000270.1:0-7591 GCA_028287625.1 Chloroflexota bacterium
GCCCCAGGTCCCCGCATCCGACTTGCGACCGGGCTTACGGCACCAAAGACATCCCGATGTCGCCGGACGGCTGGTGCATTTTCATCGCTTGACGGGTGGCCCCGCCAGGGGCCATCGCTGACTTGCGACCGAACGGGGGGGGACGCAGTCCCCCCCGAGTAAGAACCGGCGGCAGAGCGGCCCCCCGCGAATCTCGACCGGCGGCAGAACTGCCGGGCATCTCCACCCGTGGCAGATCGTCCGAGCATCCCCACCGGCGGCAGATCGGCCGAGCCACTCCCCCGGTGGCAGAACAGCCGAGCATCCCCACCGGCGGCAGATCGGCCGAGCCACTCCCCCGGTGGCAGATCGTCCGAGCATCCCCCCCGGCGGCAGACCCGCCGGGCATCACCACCGCCGCAGATCGCCCGAGCATCCCCGCCCGCGGCAGATCGCCCGAGCATCACCACCGGCCGCAGATCGGCCGAGCATCCCCCCGGCCGCAGATCGGCCGAGCATCCCCACCGCGGGCCCTTAAAAACCGGAGCGGGCCGCCGGATCCCCGGCGGCCCGCTCGAAGGGTCTATGTGGAGACTACCGGGCGTCCCGGCGTCGCAGGCTGGCAGCCGCCAGGCCGCCGCCGCTCAGGAGGAGCAGCAGGCCGCCGAGGCCGAAGGCCGTGCCGGTGTTCGGGGCCCTGAGGCCGCTGCCCGCGCCGACCGCGGCCGCGGTGCCGGTGGCGGGCGGGGTGCCCGCGTTCGGGGTGGCCTGGAGGCCGGTGAGGCCGACCGCGGAGGCGGTCAGCACGCCCGCCTGCTGGCCGCTCTGGCCGAGCAGGTCGCTGACGGTGCCGACGGCGGCGCCGGTGCTGCCGTTGCCGCCGCTCGCGCCCACCTGGAGGAGGACGAGGCCGACGATGCCGGGCACGCTGATCGGGATGCCGCTGGGACCGGTCTGGTCAGAGCTCACGAGCTGGGTGCCGTTGATCCCCACCACGTACGCCGAGCCCTTGTTCGAGCTGGAGGCATCGGAGTGCAGGAGGATGAGGACCAGGGCGCCCTGGCCGACGTTGAGGTCGACGCCGTTGTTGGCGCCGGAGCCCTGCGAGGAGAGGCCCTCGTAGGTGGCGTTGCTGGTGGCCTCGAGCACGGCCAGGGTGATGATGCCGCCGCTGGCCGTCTGGGACGGGCCGATGGCCAGGTCGATGAGGGACGCCCGCGAGTGGGAGCTCGAGGCGGCGTGGCCGCTGCTGTGCTCCTCCCAGTCGGCGAGGGCGAGCTCGAGCAGCGGGTTGGCGGGGATGGCCAGGAGCGCGCCGGCGTCCTTGCCCTCGCCCGAGCCCGAGATTGCCTTGCCCGCGGCGATGTCGTTTCCGAGCAGGCGGATGGCGGTGGCGTGGGCGCTCGCGCCGCCCGCGCCGGCGCTGGCGCTGGTGCAGCTGATGCAGGTGTCGATGATGTTGGCGTTGACCACGTTGGCGGTGGCGCTGCTCGGCGGCGCCGGGGTGATCACCGTCCCGTCGCTCGGGGTGCTGTTCCGCGCCTGCGGGGTGGTGTCATGCGCCTGGGCCGCCGAGGGCCCGTTGCCGCTGTCGCGCGCGTCGGTTCCCGGTGCGTTCTGCACATCGGACGGGATCGGCGCGTACGCCCCCGGGTCGGGAGCCGGCTGCTGGGCCTGGCCGCTGTCGACGCCGGGTGCGCTGGGCGGGGCGAGGTCGGCGCGTGCCGCCGAACCGGCTCCGAAGAGCAGGAGGCCTGCCGTCGAGAGTGCCGCAACGCCCTTGAGATATGTACTGAGCATTACCCCTACCCCTGGTGTGGGTCCGATAAATCAGTCGCGAAGCAGGACGCGAGGGCGCCCTTACTAGGGAGAGACAAGCGGTGGGGGCCGGGTGTAT
Organism: Chloroflexota bacterium; assembly: GCA_028287625.1. Classification (GTDB taxonomy): domain Bacteria; phylum Chloroflexota; class Dormibacteria; order Aeolococcales; family Aeolococcaceae; genus CF-96. The sequence goes on from JAQBPH010000270.1 coordinate 1,877, forward strand.
CGCTCCCGTCACACTCGCCGCAGATCCGGAAGCTGGGATACCCTGAGGACGCTCAGCCCTCGATCCCGTGAGACGGTATGCCCGAACCCTACGTCGACGGTGAGCGGCCGATCTGTGTCGCCCGCCAGCACATTGCCATCTTCATCCCATACGCCCTGGTGTGCGTCGCCGCACTCGCGGTCGGTCTGGGGGTGCTCCAGATCGTCGACGCGACCCTGCTCCTCGCCCTCGGGGTGCTGATCCGGCTGGCGCTGCGCTGGACCCGGTACCAGAGCGATCCCAGCGAGCAATGGCACCACTTCGGCCGCCACGTGGCCTTCTGGGCGCTGGTGTTCGGCGCCGGCTACGGCCTGCTCCACGTCTTCCGCTTCCCCGCGTGGCTGGTGATGGTCCTGGTGGTGGCGGTGCTGCTCGCCTTCCGGCTCCTCGAGTGGCACTACAACACCTACACCCTGACCAACCAGCGGGTGATCACCAGCTACGGCGTGATCAACCGGGTCTCGGAGTCGCTGGGCATCGAGAAGGTCCAGCACACCACCCTGAGCCGGGGCATCACCGCCCGCTTCTTCGGTTACGGCGACATCGTCATCCGCTCCGCGGGCAAGGGGGAGGAGATCATGAAGCACATCGCCGACGCCGACAGCTTCAGCCTCGCCCTGATCACCGCGATATCGGGATCGCGGGAGAAGGCGGGCATCGTCGAGCGCTTCGTCGCGCCCAACTACGAGCCCGGCTCCGGCTACGCGCCTCCGCTCGGCTGGGGCGGCACCGAGCCGGCGCGCATGGGGACGGGCACTCCGCCCTGACCCTGCCCGGGCCGGGCTTCCCGAACCCCTGTTCGACGTGGCAGACTTCTCCCATGCGGACGGCGCGGGGTCAGCGGCGGCTCCAGGGGGTGATCTCTTCCTGTCCCCACTGCGGCTCGCAGCGCACCCACCTCGAGCTGCCCCTCGCCGACGACCACAGCATCTCCGCCGACCGCCACCGCTGCGACGACTGCCGCGGCCACTGGTGGCAGCTTCACAACCTGCCGGGGTCCCCGGTCGAGGCGGCGCGACGCTGAGGGGTCGACCTGGGAGCCGGGTTCGTGGGATGCTGTCGGGCCCGGGCTCGCGCCACCGCCGCCTCCACGCCCCCCACCGCCCCCATGTCCGGCACCTCCCGCCGCCCCACACCCTCCGGCCCCGTGCCGCCGCGACGCCGCGTCGGCGCCGGGGTGCACCCCGCGGTGCTCACCCGCCGCCTGGCCCGGGGCGCCCGGCGGCGTTCACGGCTCCACCTCGCCGCCCTGGCCGCCGCCGCCCTGGCGATCGCGACGGTGCTCGTCTGGGGGGGCGGCCAGGCGGCTCTCGCCCTGCTCGACGACCACCTCGGCGCCGTGCCCGACTCGCGGCGGCTGCCCGCCGACTCGGTGGTGCTCGACCGTCACGGCCAGCTCATCGCCGTGCTCCACGCCCGCGGCGAGCGGCGGGTGCCGGTGGCGCTGGCGCAGATCTCCCCCGAGCTCCGCCGCGCCACCGTGGCCGTCGAGGACCGCAACTTCTGGGACGAGGGGGCGGTCGACGGCTCCCGGCTGGTGGCCGCCGCCTGGACCGACCTGGTCCACGGCAGCCCGGTGCAGGGCGCCAGCACCATCACCGAGCAGCTCGCGAAGGTGCTCTACGTGGGCACCTCGCCGCGCACCGTCGAGCGCAAGCTGCGCGAGATCCTCATCGCCCGCCACCTCGCCCGCACCCTGAGCCGCGAGCAGGTCCTCGAGGAGTACCTCAACGACATCAACTACGGTCACGGCGCCTACGGGGCCGAGGCGGCGGCGCGCACCTACTTCGGCGTCGCCGCGGCGCAGCTCGACCTCGCCCAGGCGGCGCTGCTCGCGGGCCTGCCCAACAGCCCCGCGCTCCTCGACCCCTTCCACCACCCCGACGCGGCCCGGGCGCGCCAGCGGGCGGTGCTGGCGGCGATGGTCGACACCGGCGCCATCACCGCGGCCGCGGCTGCGGCGGCGCAGGCCGAGCCGCCGGCGCTGGCCACGGGGGACATGGGCGACCTCGACCTCTTCCCCACCGTCACCGCCCGGGCGGTGCGCGAGGTGCGCGAGCGGCTCGGCCTCGACGCCGTCACCGCCGGGCTGCGGATCACCACCACCGTCGACAGCGAGCTGCAGCGGTTCTCCCAGGCGGCGGTCACCCGCCAGGTCGACGCCATGGCCGCGCAGCACGCCGGCGACGGCGCCCTGGTGGCGGTCGACCCGCGCAGCGGCGAGGTGCTCGCCCACGTCGGCAGCGCCGGCCCCGGCCATCCCGCCGAGCAGCTGGACATGGCCGCGCAGCCGCGGTCGCCGGGCTCGACGTTCAAGCTCTTCACCTACTCCGCCGCCCTCCAGGCGCGGCGGCTCAGCATGGTCACCCCGATCCGCGACCGCCCCTACAGCCTGCCCCACGGTGGCGGCGCCGGCGGCGGGGGCCGCTACCAGGTGCACGACTACGACCCCTGGTACCGGGGGACGGTCACCGTCAAGGAGGCGCTGGCCAGCTCGCTCAACGTGCCCGCGGTGAAGGCGGAGATGCTCACCGGCATCCCCGAGGTGGTGCGCGTGGCCCAGGGGATGGGGGTCACCACCCTGGACCGCCCCGCCTCGGCGTACGGCGCCAGCCTCACCCTCGGCGGCTATCCGGTGCCCCTGGAGGAGCTTGCCCAGGCGGCCACCGTGTTCGCCGCCGAGGGGTGGTTCCGCGCCGAGCACATGCTGCTGTCGGTGAGCGACCGCCGCGGTGGCGAGCTGCTGGCGCGCCGGGCGGGCCATCGCGCCCTCGACCCGGGGGTGGCCTTCGTCATGAACGCCATCCTCGCGGACGACGCCAACCGCGCCCCCGCCTTCGGCAGCCGCTCGGCGCTCACCGTCCCCGGGCACCTGGTCGCCGCCAAGACCGGCACCACCACGGAGTTCCGCGACAACCTCACCGTCGGCTGGACGCCCCGGATCGCGCTCGCGACCTGGGTCGGAAACGCCGACGACTCGCCGATGCGCGGCACCACCGGGCTGAGCGGCGCGGCGCCGATCTGGAACGCGGTGATGAGCCACGCCCTCGGCACCGCCGCCGACGGCTGGCCGGCGCCGCCCGCGGGGGTGGAGCGGGTCGCCGGCGGCTGGGTGCTCGAGGGCACCTCCGTGGACACGGGCGCCGAGGCCGGGGCGCTCGAGGAGCTGGCCCCCCAGGCGGACTGCCGGCAGTGGAGCCGGGACGGGGGCCTGCTCTGGGCCTGCGGCCCGTCGCGGTCCGGCCTCGCCGGGGACCCGGGCCCGCCGCCGTCACCGTCCCCGTCGCCGGAGATCCCCCAAAAGGAGGGAGGTGCGGGCTTCTCGCTCTCCTTCACACTGGGGAGATGAACCTCGACATCCTCGCGGTGCACGCTGCCCAGTCGCCGGATCGGACCGCGCTCGTCGACGACGCCGGGCGGCGGCGCAGCTACGCGGAGCTGAATGCGCGGGCCAACCGCGCCGCCACCGCGCTCGCCGGTCTCGGGCTCGCCGCCGGCGAGCGCTGCGCCCACATCCACCACAACTGCATCGAGGGCTTCGAGGTCGGCCACGCGCTGCGCAAGCTCGGCGCGGTGTCGACTCCGATGAACACCCGGCTGCGGGGCGCCGAGATCGCCTACCTGCTCAACGACAGCGGCGCCCGGGTGGTGGTGGCGGGACCGGAGTTCACCGCCGCCGTCGACGAGGCGCGCCCTCAGGTCGAGGACGCCGGGCGTCGCCGGTGGCTGGCGCTCGGCGACGGCAGCCCTCCCTCCGGCTGGCGCTCCTACGAGGAGGTGCTCGCCGCCGCCGGCGACGCCGAGCCGCCCGGGGGTGGCGCGATGCGAGCGCCGACGATGATCTACACCGCGGGCACCACCGGCAACCCCAAGGGCGCCTTCCGTGGCGGCGGCGTCGACGTGGGCGTGGTCGCCGCCTGGATGGCGGCGTTCCGCTTCTCGAGCGAGGACGTGCACCTGCTCGCCGGGCCCAGCTACCACAGCGCTCCCGGCCTGTTCAGCGGGCTGCAGCAGCTGATCGGCGCCACCACCGTGGTGCTGCGCCGCTTCCATCCCGAGACCGCGCTGCGGTTGATCGCGGAGCACCGGGTCACCACCACCTTCATGGCGCCCATCCTGGTGCGGCGCATCCTCGACCTCCCCGACCCGGTGCGCCTCGCCCACGACGTCTCCAGCATCCGCTGCGTCATCGTCGCCGCCGCGCCCTTCCCCGCCGACCTGAAGCGGCGCGCGGTGGAGTTCCTCGGTCCTCACGTCTTCGAGTTCTACGGCGCCACCGAGACCGGGCTGGTCACCCTCATCACCCCCGACGACCTGCTGCGCAAGCCCCACTCCTGCGGCCGGGCCCTGCCGGGGGTGGAGATCCGCCTGCTCGACGACGACGGCGACGATGTGCCCGAGGGCCAGCCCGGCGAGCTCTGGGCGCGCTCGCCCGGCGTGTTCACCGAGTACCACAACCGGCCCGAGGCCACCGCGCGCAACCTGCGCGACGGCTTCTTCACCGTCGGCGACGTCGCCTGGCGCGACGACGAGGGCTTCGTCCACATCTGCGACCGCAAGGTCGACATGGTGATCAGCGGCGGGGTGAACATCTATCCGGCGGAGATCGAGGCGGTGCTCCACGGCCACCCCGCGGTCGAGGACTGCGCCGTGATCGGCGTCCCCGACAGCGAGTGGGGCGAGTCGCTGAAGGCGGTGGTGAAGCTGCAGCCGGGGGGCGACGCCGGCGAGCAGGAGCTGATCGGCTTCGTCGGCGAGCGGCTGGCCGCCTACAAGCGCCCCCGCAGCGTCGACTTCGTCGACGACTTCCCGCGCGACGCCGCCGGCAAGCTGCTCAAGCGGCTGCTCCGCGACCGCTACTGGACGGAGGCGGGCCGACAGGTCTGACCGGAACTCACCGGCCGGGGCGCTCGGACTTATTGACAGTTTGTGGCAAACGCCGTACCCTCGCCCGGTCACCGGAGAGGGACGTGGAGCGGCGCGAGGGAGCCGGGTCCGCGGGGGGAGGAGGCGGGATGAGCACGGCGGGTCGTCGCCGTGGTCATCCCCGCCTCTGCCGGACAGCCTGGCCTGCCGTCCTCAGGCGGCCTGGGCGGCGGCGACCCGGTCCGCCGCCGTCCCCGCCTCGGTGACGTGGAGGACGTGCCCGCAGCGGGGCAGCACCTCGACGGCGGCCCCGGGCAGCAGCGCGCGGAGCCCGTCCCGCGGCGCCCCCGCGGCGGTCAGCGGGTCGGCCTGCCCGAGGAGCAGGCGGACCGGGATGCAAGGGTCCAGCCCCGCCGCCCGCGCTCCCAGGGCGCGCAGCTCCGCCTCCATGACCCGCACCGTGGCGGCCACGCCGGAGAACGACCCGCCGCGCCAGCCCTCGAGCTCCTCGGTGACGGCGATGTCGTCGATGAGCGCGGTGCCGGGGCCGTAGACGTGCCGCATCGCGCCGCGGATCAGCGGGCGCCCGGCCAGGCGGAGGATGCCGCGGACCGTCCAGCTGCCCGGGGTGGACACCGCCAGCCGGACGGGCAGCGGCAGGGCGAAGGGCAGCAGCGCGGGCGCCAGCAGCACCAGCCCTCGCACCGCACCCGGGTCGGTGAGCGCCGCCTCGAGGGCCACCGCGGCGCCCCAGGAGTGGCCCACCCAGAGCGCCGGCCCGGGGGCGAGCGCAGCCGCGGCGGCGAGCGC
>JAQBPH010000320.1:0-2762 GCA_028287625.1 Chloroflexota bacterium
GCCACCAGGGTCGCCCCGTCGACGTTGTGCTGGGCGAGGTCGACCTGCGCCGTGGCGGCGTCGACCGCCGACTGGTCGGTCAGGACGAGCTGGACCGCGGGGGGAGCATGGAGAGCGGCTCGCGTCCTCCGTGCCGAGTTGGCGGCCACCACCGCCGCCTCCAGCTGGATCTGGGTCTGGTCGATGGACTGCTGCGCCTTGAGCCGCAGCTGGTCGAGGGCGCTCTGCCCGGCCGGCCCGGTGGTCGTGTCGAGGGCGTTCTGAAGGGCGATCCGGGCGAGCCGGACCACCGCCGCCGCCTGGTCGTTCGCCTCCGCGCCCTTGGACAGCTGCTGGTCCAGGGCCACCTGCGCGGCGCTCCTCGCGGTGTCGAACGCCGCCTGCGCCCCGTTCAGCGCGGCCTGGGCCGCGCTGGCCTGGGCCGTGGCCTGGTCGTTGCTCAGCTTCCCGGTCGCCTGCGCCTGGGTGACCGTGGCCTGGTCCTGCGTGACCGTGGCCTGGTCCTTGGTCAGGGTCTGCTGGTCGGCGGCGACCTTGGCCTGGTCGGCGTTGACGTTCGTGGTGTCGGCGGCGCACAGCTGCGTATTGGGGCCCGCGCAGTCCGTGGCCTGCTTGGCCTGGTCGGCGGCGAGCTGAGCCTGGTCGGCCGTCAGCGTCGCCTGGTCCTGGGCGACGATGCTCTGGGCGCCACTGAGGGTCGCCTGCGCGACGGCGACGTTCTGGCGGCTGACCTGGGCGGTGTCGTTCGCCGCCTTCTGGGCGGCGTTGAGCTGGACCTGCCCGCTCTGGACCTGCACCTGACCGGCGGTCTGGGCTGCGTCGAGGACCTGCCTCGCGGCCCCCAGCGTGGTCTGGTCGACGCCGGCGGTGTCGGCGAGGTTGGCCTGGGCCGCGGCGAGCTGGGCCTGGGCGGCGGCGAGGAGCTGCTTCCCCGCCGCGAGCTGGCCGAGCTGGGTCCCCTGGAGCGCGGCGAGGGTGAGCGCCCGGGTGTCGCTCAGGGCGGTCGCGGCGCCGTTCGCCTGCTGCTGGGCCGCGTCCACGCCGGCGAGCGCGGTCGCCTCGGCGAGGGCGCCCGGCGAGGCCTCGGCATCGAGCGACAGCTTCTGCTCCGCGGCGGTCAGCGCCGACCTGGCCGTGCTCAGCTGGGCGGTGAGGGTGGCGGTGTCGAGGCTGGCGAGCACGGCTCCGGGCGCGACCGCCTGCCCCAACCTCGCATTGACGGTCACCACCTGCCCGGCGACGCGGAAGTCGAGGGAGGCTGTGTTGGAGGCCTCGATGTGCCCCGCCACCTCGAGCGGCTGGGGCAGCTGGGCGCCCTGGCCCCCGCGGGTGGCGACGAGGGTCATGGCCATCCCGCCCATCAGCGCGAGCGCCCCGAGGGCGGGCAGCCGGCGCCTGCGGCCGCCTCCGCCGGCCCTGACGCGGCATGCCGCGGCGATCCGTCGCCGCCGTCCGGTGCGGCGGTCCGGGGATGGTCCCTGCTGCGGGACGCGGTCGCTCTCTTCTGGCATTGTCGACACTTCTTCCTTCCTGCCCCCCACCCGGTCTGTGCTGCTCCGAGAGGCCGCTCCGGGGATCACCCGTCCCGGCGGCTCGTGAGCAGGGTCACATGGGGCTACCAACGGAGAACGGCCAACGGTCTTGCGCGGAGCTCGCGCTACAATGTTTCCGGATTGCGGCGGCCGGCAGCGGGTCCGGAGAGGTCGGAGGGGGTGCCATGAGAAGAGGCGTGTGGGTGCGGCTGCTCGCCGTCTCCGCCGTCACCGTGGTCGCGCTCCCGCTCGAGCAGCAGGTCGCGGCCGCCGCCGGCCCGCCGGAGCCCGGTGAGACCACGGCCCTGACGCTCACCCAGCCGGGTGACCCCCAGGGATCCGACCAGCCGGACTCGAGCGGTGAGTCGGACGGGATCCAGCGCGCGCTCCAGGCCCGCCTGGACGATCTCCTGGGCGATCGCCGGGAGCTGCGGGGAGATCCGCTGCGCCTGGGCCTCCTGGACGGCGGCGTGGTCGACGCCGGCGCGCTCGGGCCGGGGCTGCTCGGCGGAGGTCTGCTCGGCACCGGCCTGCTGGGGCCGGGGCTTCTCGGCGGGGGGCTGCTCGGCACCGGCCTCGAGGGGTCGGGCCTCCTCGGCGGAGGGCTGCTCGACCCCGGCATCCTGGGCAACGGCGTGCTCGGCACCAGCGTGCTCGGCACCAGCGGCCTCCTCGGCAGCGGTCTCCTCGGCAGCGGTGTCACGGGCACGGGGCTGATCGGCACAGGAACGCTGGGGACGGTGGGCCTCGGAAACGGCCTGCTCGGCGGCGGCCTGCTCGGCGGCGGCCTCCTCGGCACCGGGCTGCTGGGCGCCGGCCGGTAGCGCTCCGCTAGGGACGCATCAGCAGGTAGGCGGCCAGGGCGGCGACCATCGTGGCCACCACCACCATCACCACGAGCAGCCACCCGGGCACCGTCCGCACCGGGGCGGCGTCCACGTGGAGGCCGCGCAGCCGCGCCGGCTCCTCGGCATCGGGCCGGGGGTCCTGGACGGGGAAGGGCAGGGTGATCGCCGTCCGCACCGGCGACTCCGGCCGCGGTGGCGCGGGGCGCGCCGGGGCCGGCCGGGGAGGCTCCGCCGCGCGGGGCTGCGGCGGAGTGACCGGCTGCGCCGGGCGGGCCGGTGCCGGCCGGGTGGCGCGGGCCGAGGCCTCCGACCAGGGCACCGGCTGCCAGGCGGGCGGCCGGGGCACGGCGCGGGGCCGGTCCTGGGGCGCCGGGGGCGCCGG
>JAQBPH010000347.1:0-2635 GCA_028287625.1 Chloroflexota bacterium
CCTCGAGGTCGTCCTGTCCCATCTGGAGCAGCACCCCCGCGAGCTGCCGGACCTGCGCTGCGTGTCGGTCACCGGCGAGGCGCTGAGGCACGAGCTCACGCAGCGGTGGTTCGCGGCCGAGCCCGGGATCACGCTGGTCAACGCGTACGGGCTGACCGAGACCTCGGACGACACCAACCACGAGGTCATGGCCGGGGTGCCGGACCGGGAACGGATCCCGCTGGGTCGCCCCGTCAACAACGTGCGCGTGTACGTCGTCGACGAGCACCTGTCCCCGGTGCCGCTCGGCGCCCCCGGCGAGATCGTCTTCTCCGGGGTCTGCGTCGGCCGCGGGTACGTCAACGACCCCGAGCGCACCCGGTTGGCCTTCATGGCCGATCCGCACCGCGAGGGGCAGCGGCTCTACCGGAGCGGCGACCACGGCCGCTGGCGGCCGGAGGGCACGCTGGAGTTCCTCGGCCGCCGCGACACCCAGGTCAAGATCTCCGGCTTCCGGATCGAGATCGGCGAGATCGAGAACACCCTGTTGCGGGTGCCCGGTGTCCGCGACGGTGCGGTGGTGGTCGCCGAGCGGGCCGACCAGCGCAGGCACCTGGTGGCCTTCTACTCCGGCCGGCGGCCACTCGAGGTCGATGTCCTGCGGGATCGGCTCGGTGCGTCGCTGCCCGAGTACATGGTCCCGTCGGTCTTCCACTGGCGGGAGGGTCTGCCGCTGACCGCCACCAGCAAGATCGACAGGAGGACGCTCACGGCTCTCGCCGGAGAGCTCGACGCCGTCGAGGAGGACCACCACGCTCCGAGCACGCCGACCGAGCGGTGGCTGGCGACCGCGTGGGCGAAGGTGCTCGGCATCCCGCAGGACCAGATCGGCCGCCGTGACCACTTCTTCGACAGGGGCGGCACGTCGCTGTCCGCGGTGAGGCTGGTCATCGCCCTGGACCGTGCGGTACCCCTCAGGGATGTCACCCGTCATCCCATCCTCGCCGATCTTGCCGCACAGATCGACGGCAGGTCCGGGGGGCGCCCCGGGCTGCTTCCTGCGCACCCTCCGACGGAGGCGGCACAGGCGGTGCTGCGCGCCGCCGCACCGAGCAGCACCTGAGAGGAGATCGAGATGCCCCCCCTGTCCTCCGCCTCACCGCTCCACGTGGAGCTGCAACCCGGCAGACCTCCGATGCTGCGGACCGAGGCCACCGGCGACGCCCCGAGCTGGGCGGCCGAGCACCGGGACGCGCTGCGTGCCGTCGTCGCCGACCACGGTTCGGTCCTGGTCCGCGGCCTCGGGCTGCGCGACGCGGCCGAGGTCGGTGCCGTCCTCCAGCGGCTCGCCAGCGGTCTGATGTCCGAGAGGGAGGCCTTCGCGCCCCGGCGGACGTACTCCGACGGCGTGTACTCCTCATCGAAGTGGCCGCCGAACCAGCCGATGTGCATGCACCACGAGCTGAGCTACGCGCTCGAGTTTCCCGGCCTGATGCTGTTCGCGTGCCTCACCGCGCCCACCGGCGGCGGGGCGACTGCCGTGGCCGACTCGGCGACCGTGCTCGCCGCCCTGCCCACCGAGTTGATCACGCGGTTCGAGCGCGAGGGCTGGCTGCTCACCCGCAGCTACAACGACGAGATCGGAGCGTCCGTCGCCGAGGCGTTCGGCACCGAGGACCGTGCCGCCGTGGAGGCCTACTGCCGCGCCAACGCGATCGAGTTCGAGTGGCAACCCGACGGGGGACTGCGCACCCGGCAGCGCCGAAGCGCGGTGGTCCATCACCCGGCCACCGGCCGGCGCTGCTGGTTCAACCAGATCGCATTCCTCAACGAGTGGACGATCGTCCCCGAGGTGCGCGAATACCTGGTGGACGTCTACGGCGCCGACGGACTGCCGTTCAATACCCGCTTCGGCAACGGCGATCCGATCGACGAGGACGTCGTGCAGCTGCTCAACAGGATCTACGAGGCCAACACCGCACGTGAGCCGTGGCGCCCCGGCGACCTGATGCTCGTCGACAACGTCCGCACCGCGCACAGCAGGGAGCCCTTCGAGGGACCGCGCGAGGTGCTCGTCGCCATGGCTGACGCGGTGCGCCTGGCCAACTGCTCGCCGACCGTCGAGGAGACCGCCGGATGACCGCCGTCGATCCCACCACGACAGAGTCCGCAACGCATGGGCCGGCCACCGTGCCACCATTCGCGGTGATCTCCGGTGCCCAGGTCCACGACGCGCTGCAGGGGCGCGTGAACCAGATCGTGGAGTTGGTCGAGACCACCTACCGGCTGCACAGCGCCGGCGATTCGGTGAACCCGCCGTCCTGCTTCCTGCGCTTCCCCGACCGCCCGTCCTCGCGGATCATCGCGCTACCCGCCTCGATCGGCGGCCAGGTACGGGTGGACGGCCTGAAATGGATCTCCAGCTTCCCCGCCAACGTGGCGGCGGGCATCCCGAGGGCATCAGCCGTGCTGATCCTCAACGACCACGACACCGGCTACCCATTCGCCTGCCTGGAGGCCTCGATCATCAGCGCGACCAGGACGGCCGCCTCGGCGGCGTCGGCGGCTGACTGGCTCAGCCGCGGCCGGCGGCGCCCGTCGCGCGTCGGTTTCTTCGGCGTGGGGCTGATCGCCCGCTACATCCACACCTTCCTGG
>JAQBPH010000356.1:0-2572 GCA_028287625.1 Chloroflexota bacterium
CGCGCACGGCCGGCGGCTGCCGCGGGCACGGCGGCGAGGGGCTCGAAGAGGGCGACGCACGCGAGGCAGACGAGGACGAACACCGGCGCGGACAGCCGCGGGCCGGACAGCAGGCCCGCGGCCGCCAGCACCACCAGGAGCAGCGTGCCGTCGGCGAGCAGCCCGCCCACCGCCTGCCCCTGCGCGGACAGCCGGGAGAGCCTGCGCCGGCCGGCGACGACACCCCCGACGTGGCGCATGGCGTCGTCCGCCGCGCGGCGTTCCGCACCGAAGGAGCGGAGCTCGGGGAGCCCGTCGACGAGCTCCACGAGCGCCAGCCGGGCGCGGGCGCGCGCCTCCACCAGCGCGTGCGCCGGGCGCCGGGCCCGGGGACCCGCGAGGACGGCGAGCAGACCGCAGGTCAGGGCCAGCCCCGCCGGGATGACGATCGCCACCACCGGCGAGAGGACCGCCAGGCCGCCCGCGACGACCAGCGCGGCGGTGACGGCGAGCGCGGGGAACACCACCCGCAGGAGGATGTGCTCCACCGCGTCGACGTCGACGGTGATCCGGCCGAGCAGCTCGCCGCTTCGCATTCCGGCGACACGCTCGCGCGGGAGCAGCACCGCCCGCGCGAACAGCCTCGTGCGCAACCGCGCGGCGAGATCCAGCGTCACGGCATGGGTGGTGATGCGCTCCAGGTAGCGGCCGAGCGTCCGCACCACCGCGAGCGCGCGCACCCCTGCCGTGGGGTAGAGGAACGAGAACGTGCTGGCGGTGGCGAGACCGGCCACGGCCGAGGCGGCGAGGAACCAGCCGGCCAGCGCGAGCAGGCCGGCGCCCGCCGTGAACGCGCCGACCGTGACGGCCCCGGCCGCCGCCAGCCGCCGCCGCACCCTGCGGTCGACCAGGTCGTCGAGCAGCGCGCGGAGCGGTGACCGCACCGTCACCGCCCGACCTCCTGCACCTGAGGAGCACTCTCACTCTCGACCAGACGGCCACGCTCGAGGCTGATCGCGCGATCGCACGCGGCCAGCAGCGCGGGCGAGTGGGTGGCGACGACGGCCGTGGCGCCCGCGGCGACCTCGAGCAGGATCGCGATGATCTCGCCCTCGCTCCCGGCGTCCAGATGCGCCGTGGGCTCGTCGAGGATGAGCAGCGGCGCCCGCTTCAGGAAGGTGCGGGCCAGCGCGATGCGCTGCGCCTCGCCGCCCGACACACCCCAGCCGCCCTCCCCCACCTCGGTGTCGAGACCCGCGGGCAGCCGGTCGAGCAGCGGTCCGAGCCCGGCGGCGAGCGCCGCGTCGACGATCTCGCCCGCGGCGCTCTCCGGCCGGCCGAGCGCGATGTTCTCGGCGAACGTCCCCGGGAACAGATACGGACGCTGGCCGAGCCACGTGACCTCGCCTCGCGAGACGTGCGCGGCGGGCACACCGTCGATGAGCACGCTGCCCGCCGACGGCTCGAGGTCGCCGGCGAGCAGGCGCAGCAGGGTCGACTTGCCGGCGCCGGAGGCGCCGCCGATGCCGAGCATCTCGCCGGCCTCGACGGCGAGGCTGACGTGCTCGAGCGCCGGCCGCTCGCCGCCCGGGAATCGCATGTCGACGTCCCGCACCTCGATCGCCACGCGACCGCGTGCCGGAGGGCGCGGCGCGCGGAGCGGCCGGCGATCGGTGCCGGCCGTGAGGAGCGGTGCGAGCGCATCGGCCGCGGCAAGGGCCTCGCCGCGCTCGTGGTAGGCGGCGGCCAGCGCGCGCAGCGGTTGGAAGTACAGCGGCGTGATCGTCAGCAGATACAGCCCCGTGCGGAGCGACATGTGCGCCGGCAGGCCGGGCACGTGCACGTAGCCGAGCAGGGTGAGCCCGACGTACATCGCGATGACCGCGATCGCCATGGTGACGATCGCCTCCAGCACGGCGGCGGAGACGAACGCGACGCGCAGGACGGCCATCGACCGGTGCGCCAGCCGGCGCGACGCGATCTCGACGTGCGCGAGCTCGACCTCCTCGGCGCCCAGCGCGCGCAGGGTCGCCAGGCCGCGCAGCCGGTCGAGGAAGTGGCCGGACAGGTGGCGGAGCTCCTCGGCATGGCGGCGCGCGACCGCGGCCGTGCCCATGCCGACGACGCTGAGGTTGAGGGGGACGAGCGGTGTGCAGACGACGAGGAGCACACCGACCACCCGGCTGAAGGGAAACACCGCCGCCAGGAGCACGAGCGGCACCAGGGCCGCGGCGATCCGTGCCGGCTCGTAGCGCTCGGCATAGCGGCCGACCCGGTCGACCTCGTCGAGGACCGCGGTCGCGAGCGCGGCGCTGCCCACGGTCGCGCCGCGGTCGCCGAGCACCCGGTCGACGAGCGCGGAGCGGAGACGGCCCTCCACGGCGCGCGCGCCGTCGACGGCCAGGCAGGCGGCCGCGCAGCCGAGTACCGCGCGTGCCGCCGCGGCTCCGGCGAGGAGCGCGAGCCACGACCCGTCGCGCCCCCACCCGACGCGCCCGTCGAGCACGTCCTGCGCCACCGCGGCGACGGCGAAGAAGCCGGCGGCGGTCGCGGCCGTCGCCGCGGTGGCGGTGACGCCGGCCGCCCGCAGCCG
>JAQBPH010000375.1:0-4450 GCA_028287625.1 Chloroflexota bacterium
CCCCCAGCAGCAGCTCGGGCGGCCTCCTGCCGCCACTCTCCACCGCCACCGTGGCGCCGACCCAGCAGGCCACGCCCCGTCCCACCCCGACCCCGACGGGCCGTGCCACGGCCCGCCCGACCCCGACCTCCACCCCCTGAGGCGCGTCAGTCGGGTGAGAGCGAGGCCAGGATGGGCGGGGGCGCGCTCCCGTCGGCGGGCCGGCCCACGCTGAAGAGCACCCGGTCGGCGAGCCGCGCCGGGGCGAACAGCAGGGGCTCGCTGAGCGGCCACACCGCGCATCGGCTCTCGGGCGACCCGGACGCGTCGAGGATGCCGTTGACGGCCCGGCGCGCCGCCTCGTTGGCGGCCTCCATGGTGGCCAGGTCGGTGTGGGTGCGCACGTAGTCGGAGGCGAGGAAGAGGTTGTCGACGGGGGTGACGGCGCGGGGCCGGTGCTCCCAGGAGCCGCTGGTGTTCACCAGCAGGGGCTCGGCGTTGACTCCCGCCTGGGGCGGGTTGGGGAAGGTGATGTCGGTGTCGACGAACGCGGTGACCAGGTTGCCGTCGTCGAGACCCTCCACCCCCCGGACCTGCAGCTGATGGCGCACCTCGGCGACGAACTCGCTCCTCGTGCACGACCTGGCGTGCTTGCCGGTGAGCTCCCCGGCCGCCTCCCACTCGGAGACGTCGACGGACAGGACTCCGGACACCGTGCCGTCGCCCATGCCGCGGAGGTCGTGGTCGGGCCAGAACTGCTGCTGTGAGATCGAGGTCAGCGCCCAGGGCGAGTCGATGAGGATGCTGTGGCCGGGCACCGCCGGCGGATCCTCGCGCAGGTAGAACATGATCCCGTTCATCCAGCGGGTCTCCAGCCTCCCCAGCCCGCCGAGCAGCGGGTCGGCGCGGCGCAGCGCCGGGCCCACCAGGGCCTGCATCACCTCCTTGGGCACGGCGGCGACGTAGTGGTCGGCGGTCAGGGTGGTGGTGGCGCGCCCCTCGCGGACCGTGACCCCGGTGACCCGGCCCCGCCGGCAGCCGATGCCGGTCACCTCCGCCCCCAGCCGGTAGTCGACGCCGAGGGCGCGGAGGTGGCGCAGCCAGGGGTCGATCCAGGCGTCGTTGGTGGGGCCGTTGAGCAGCCGGTCGGTCCGTCCCCCCGGCCGCATCAGGTCGAGGAGCAGCTGGACCAGGATGTAGCCGCCGGCGCGGGCGCTGAGCCGGCGCGCCTGAGCGGCGACGAGCGTGCGGCTGAGACCGTCGGCGAGGTAGAGCTGGTACTGGGTGGAGCGCCGCTCGGCGCCCGAGAAGGTCCACCAGTCGAGGTTCTCGTACTCGACGTAGCGGCGCGCCTCGCAGCTGCGCAGCATGGTGAGCAGCCGCTCGGCGAAGTGGGCGAGGTCGAGCGCGGGGATGCCGGGGTTGCCGAGGAGGTTGCCGATCGCCGCCGCCAGCCCCATGCGCAGCTCCTCCAGCGAGGTGGGGAAGCGGGCGGGGATGACCACCCTCCGCATCCCCGCCTGGACGATCTCCAGGCGGGTGGCGGGCACCAGGTTGTCGAAGACGCCGTTGGGCCGGCCGGGCAGCGGGATCCGCCGCATGGTGTCCGGCAGGTGGCGGTAGAAGCCGGGGAAGAAGCGGAAGCCGTGCTCGCCGGGGAGGTCGCCGCGCCCCGCGGTGCCGGTGTCGGGCACGGGCATGCTCCGCGCCTTGCCGCCGGGAATGGTCCTGCGCTCCAGCACGGTGACCCCGAAGCCACGCTCCGCCAGCTCGTGGGCGGCGCTCATGCCGGCGACGCCGCCGCCCATCACCAGGACGCTTGGCTGCCTCATCGTCTGCCCCCCCATGTCGACCCGGTCAGCCGGTCCCCTCGATCCAGAGGAGCTCCGAGGAGGCCAGGGCGCACCGCCTCTCCCCCCAGCGGGTCAGGCCGCCGGCGAGCAGGACGCTGCCGCCGGCCAGACGGGTGGCGGTGTGCGCCGCCCGCGGGGCGGTGGTGCCCGCCGGAGCCCACGCATCGCTGCGGGGATCGTAGACCTGGGCGGTGTCCAGCGCGCATCCGCGGCCGTTCCAGCCGCCGGCGACGAGCATGCGTCCGTCGTCCAGCAGGGTGCCGGTGTGCGACCGGCGGCGGCCCGGCATCTCCGCCTGGCAGAGGAAGGTGCGCCGCGCCGGCCAGTAGCGACGCACCGCGGCCACCGCGCCGCCGGAGCAGCCGCCGGCGAGCAGCACGCTGCCGTCGACCAGGCGGGTGGCGCTGTGACGGGCCGGGGTGGCGTTGGCACCCAGGGTCTGTCGCCACAGATCCATCCCGGCCAGGTAGACCTCGGCGCCCTGGGGCGGCTCGCCGTGCCCGTCGCCGCCGGTGATCAGCACCGCGTCACCCTCGAGCAGGGTCGCCGAGTGGGCGGCGCGGCCGCCGGCCATGGAGGCGGCTCGGCTCCAGAGGTCGAGGGCGGGGTCGTAGATCTCCACCGAGGCCAGCCGGACCGGCGGCACCCGGCCCAGGTCGGCGCCGCCGGTGCACACCACGGGGCCGCCCTCCAGGCGGACGGCAGCGTGCAGCGCCCGGGGGGTGGCCATCGGCGGACGCTCGCTCCAGAGGTCGAGGGCGGGGTCGTAGACCTCCACCGAGGCCAGGCTGCCGCCCTCCGCTGCGCCCCCCGCCACCATCACCGTGCCGTCCTCGAGCAGGGTGGCGGTGTGCCCGGTGCGCCCCTGGCGCAGGCATGCCGCCCGCGACCACGACCGGTCCCACGGGTCGAAGATCTCCGCCGAGGCGAGGAAGCCGTCCGGGTCGGCGACGCCTCCCGCGACCAGCACCCTGCCGTCGTCGAGCAGGGTCGCGGTGTGACCCTCACGTGCCTGGTGCATGAGCTCTGCGGCGCGCCACCTCCACGTCCCCTGCCACCGGGAACCGGCGTCCGGCCGCTGCGGAGAGGGCAGCGCGACCATCGCAACGACCTCCTCACGAGCGCCGTCCACCATCAGCGGTGACCCGAGCCTAGCCCCGCCCCGGTGCCCGAGCGTCACGGATCGCCGTGATCTTTTGGCTCGTCGGCGCGGCGGCCCACCAGCTCCAGCCGGGATCGGATGCCGAGCTTGGCGTAGACGTGCCTGAGGTGGGTCTCCACCGTGTTCACCGACACCGAGAGGTGCTGCGCGATCTGCTGGTTGGAGCGTCCGCCGCACACCAGGTCGGCCACCCGCTCCTCCTGGGCGGTCAGCCGCTCGGGCTCGTCGAGGCGCCGGTGGCGCCGGCCTCCCGTCACCGCCAGCTCGGCCCGGGCCTGCTCGGCGAGCCAGACGGCGCCGGCCGCCTCGGCGAGGTGCATCGCCGCCGCCAGCGGGGCCCTCGCGGCGGCGGGCCGGCCGCTTCGCCGCAGCAGCCCGCCGTGCTCGATCAGCGTCTGCGCCCGCTCCAGCGGCAGGTCGACCTGGTCGTGGAGGTCGAGGGCTTCCAGGAGGTGACGCTCGGCCGTGGCGGCGTCGCCCCCGGCCTCGGCGAGGTGGGCGCTGCCGCAGGCCAGGGCGATCCGCGGCCAGCGGCAGGGGAGCCGGGCGGCGCACGCCGACAGCCAGCCGAGCACCCGCCGGGCGTCGTCGAAGCGCCCCGCACCGACGTGGGCGGCGACCGCGTGGCGGGCCCAGGGCACGACGCAGGGCTCGCCGATGCCGGCGCGCCGGGTGAGCTCCTCGGCCTGCGCGAACCGGTCGCTGGCGGCCTGGGCGCGCCCCTCGGCGAGGTGGCGGCGGCCACGCACGTGCTGCACCCAGAGGAGGGCGATCGCCGGGGGCCCGGGGAGGGCCTCGACCATCCGGCACCACTGGTCGCTCTCGTCGAGGCGGCCCATCAGCTGGGCGAGGATCGCATTGCCCGCCGCCCCGAAGGGAGCCATGAAGGGCACCAGCTCGCCGATGGCGGTGCCCCGCTCGGCGAGGGCGAGCGCCTCGTCGAGCCGGCCGGCGCGGATCAGGGTGTCGCCCAGGCTCAGCGCCACCGCGGCGATCGCCTCCACCGCCCCCAGCCGCTCCGCCGCGCCCAGGGCCACGCCGAGCACGCGCCGCGCCTCGGTCAGCCGCTCGGCGTACTTGCCGACGTGGCCGTGGGTCATCAGCGCGCCCCAGCTGGAGGTCAGCTCGGAGAGATGGGCCCCGAGGTCGCGCTCGACCTCGGCCGCCGCCGTCGCGGTGGCGTCGAGCCCGGTCGGGTCGCCGCAGAGGAAGCTGATGAAGCCCCAGGCCGAGCACACCCGGGTGCGCAGCGGCTCGTCGACGTGCTCGGAGAGGTCGCGGGCGCGGGTGACCGCTCGGAGCGAGTCGCCGGGGCCGACGGTGAGCCAGGAGGTCTGGGCCTGGTCGAGGAGCACCTCGATGGCCGCGGGGATCAGCCCTGACCCCTCGGCGAGTGCGGCCGCCTCGTCGAGGTGGAGGGCTTGCGCCCGAGGCCCAGTGGGCGTGGCCGAGCAGG
>JAQBPH010000441.1:0-12069 GCA_028287625.1 Chloroflexota bacterium
CTCTGCCGTCGTTCCTCGGCGGTGATGGCGCGCAGGAACTTTGTCTTCATTGTGCGCATGGCCGTCCTCGCAAGTGCCAAGGAGAGAAGAACGTGGAGCGATCAGGTCAGCGACGGCCACTGTCCGGATGCCGCCCGGTGTCTGGACCCTGACCTCGTCCCCCCGCCTGGTCCCAAGCAGAGCGTGCCCGATGGGCGACCCTGCCGACATTCGGCCTGGCCCGGGGTCGGCGTCGCCGCTCCTCACGACCGTGTATTCTTTTTCCCCGCCATCGGCGTCGTGGAGGCGAACTGTGGAGCCTAGCTGGACCTCTTGGTGGGGCCACTCCGGTGGTGGACTCGTTGGGGGTAGGTTCATCCGTCACAGGTCGAATGAGATCACCCGAGCTAGTGACTGTTCGAGGCCCGTTTGAGGTCACGTTGGTGACACTTTCGAGCGTATGCCGTCAGCCGTTGCCGTGCTGCATCGCGTGGATTCGACGGTGCACATCATGACGGGGCAGAAGCATCCCCTGCGCATGGCGCGCGAGGCGCGGCATTGGTCGATTGACACCCTGGCGGCACTCACCGGCCTATCACGCCGTACGCTCCTTCGCGCCGAACAGGGGCGTGGGCTGAATCCATCGTCACGCCAGCTCATCTGCAGAGTGTTCGACATGTCCGCCGAAGAGTTGGGACTCACGTACCGGCAAGCGAGCGGGAAACTACAACACGTCGTCTCGCACTGCTCGGAGCTCGACGAGTTTGACCGGCCGGAGTTCCATAGACCCAAACGCATCACGCTGGCTTACGTTGAAGCTGTCAAGGAGCTTACTCAGACCTTCCGCCGACAGGACAACATGTTTGGTGGGGGATATGCGCGGACTGTAGCTGCGCACTACCTGGATTCCACTGTCGTCTCGTTGCTCCGTCACGGTTGCTGTGATGATGATGTCGGGCAAGCCCTCCTCGGAAGCGCCGCTGAACTGGCACACCTTGTGGCTTGGATGGCATATGACATGCAGGATCATTCAGGTGCCAAGCACTACATGGGGAGAGCTCTTGAACTGGCGACCGCGTCTGATGACGACGCGTTTGGCGGAGAAATCCTCGCGGGCATGAGTCATCAGGCAATTCATCTGAGACATGTTGCTGAGACAATCGATCTGGCACGCGGCAGCCAGCGCATTGCAACGAAGGTGCGTCTGTCAGCACTACTTGCCGAAGCCCATGTGATGGAGGCGCATGGGCACGCTCTGCTCGGTGACTCCACCTCATCTGCCGCTTCGCTTCATGCTGCGGAGCTGGCGTTTGGCCAGTCACAACCCGCTGACCTTCCCGAATGGTTGCAGTACCTGGACGAGGGATACCTTGCGTCAAGATTCGCACACTGCTTCCGCGATCTGAGGGATTGGCGCCAGGCAGAACAGTTCGCTCTGCGGGCCATCCAGATGAGCGACAACCTGGCACGGGCACGTTCGTTCAACACTGTGTTACTTGCAACAACGTACGTAGAGAACGACTTGGAACAAGCCTGCCATGTCGGTCTGGAAGCTGTCGAGTTAGCGAGCCAGCTTCAGTCTGGCCGCATCCGTCAGTACATCCGTGATCTTGCGCGTCGGCTCGAGGAGAAGCATAAGAGTGATCCGATTGTCGGACGATTCACCGAAGCAGTCTCAGAAGCGCTGGGAGCTCCGCCATGGGATTGATCTACCACATCGCCTTTCTCGCCGATTGGAAGGAAGCACAGCTTGCTGGCGAGTACAAGATGTCAACACGAGGCCGGACACTGGAACAGCAGGGATTCATTCATGCCGGCCGGGCACATCAGGTCGCTCCTGTAGCGAACGCCATTTACAGCCGGGATGACGAGTTGCTGATTCTTGTCATCGACGAGGGTCGTGTCACACCCGACATCAGATATGAAGCCGTGCCTGGCTGGGATGAGCCGTTTCCGCACATCTACGGACCGCTCAACCTTGATGCGGTCATGGAGACTTTCCCGTTGACACGAGGTGCCGACGGGCGTTTCGCCTTCGCTGTCGGGTCGATGTGAACATCCGCGGAGGGGGATCCGGTAGAGACCCTGCTCACGGGAATGCGCTCGGCGTTCAGCAGGGCACCGACGGCGTCATCGGGGCGACCGCACGATCCTTGCCCGAGGGGCGGTCGCGCTGCCGCGCCGACCCGACCTGACTGACGCCATGGGGTCCACCGCCACGATACCATCAGAGTTATCGGTGCCAGGAGGCCAGCGGCTCCCGACGAGGTCCCTGATCCATGTCACCGTCCATCCGAGGGCAAACCTGCGGAAGCTTCGGCCCCTCGGCGGGCGCGGCCCTGGCGAACCCTCTACCGCCGCGTCGGTGCCGTCTTGGTCGTCGCCACGATCGCGCCCGAGGCTCGGGTCGACCCCCAGGGGTTCCACCGAGCGATCCGGCTGGCTGAGGAGCGGCTCGCCGGGCTCGAGCCGTTAGCGAGGAGGTGACGGATGAAGGCCTCTGACCTGCCCACAAGTGGCGAGGTCCTGGCCGACGCGCTCCGTGACGACGCCTTCCGCCGGGAGTGGAAACGCACCGCCCTGGCAGGGGCCGTGGTGCTTCGCCTGGTCGAGTACCGAGCGGAGAACGGGCTCTCCCAGCGCGCCCTTGCCGCGAAGCTGGGGATGAAGCAGCCGGCGATCGCGCGCTTGGAGGCGGGCGACCACACGCCCTCGATCGACACCCTCGTGCGGCTGTCCCGAGGCCTTGGGATGCGCTTCCGCCTGGAGATCACCCCCGAGGAGCTCGCCCTCGGCGCCTGACCGCCCGGTTGCCGTCCGTCAGCAGTCAAAGTGGGGCCGTGACGCCCCTGACCGCACGCCCGAGCCCATGGCGTTCGCACGGAATCGTTACCAGTAAGACTACCCTGATGAACAGGAGCAATCCTGATGCGACGGCCCGAGGCGATCCGCTATGCGTCGCCATGCCGGCCCGTAATCGCGTGACGCCGATGGGCGACATCGTAGCCATCCCGCTACGGGGTGCCTGGACGGGCAACCGTGGCACCCTTCACTCGGGTGGAGAGATCGTCCGCTTTCACGCGAGCGACCTCTGGATCATCTGCGCGCTCCAGTTTCGAGGACGCTGGACTCGGCAGTGGGAACCGCGCCACTACACTTTCCTGTACTTTCACGACGAGGCGGTTGCGTTTGCCGCGGGGCACCGTCCCTGCGGCGAATGCCGCCGTACCGCCTACAACGCCTACCGCACGGCCTGGGCCGAGGGGCTCGATGTCGATCTGCCATCGGCGAGGCAGATGAACCGGCGGCTGCATGGTGAGCGCCTCGTCCGCGGGACCCACCGGCGACGTACTCACGAGATGGAGTGGGGCGTCCTGCCCGAGGGCACGTTCGTCCTGCTCGACCGATCGCCCGCCCTCGTCGCCGACGACCACCTGGCCTGCTGGACAGCCGAGGGATACCAGGCACGGCAGCCACGGCCCACGCGGGGACGCGCAACGGTTATCACCCCGGCCTCGACGGTCGCCGCATTGCGCGCGGGATACCCGGTCCAGATTGACGATGCCGCACGCAGGTGAGCGGCGAGACGGCCGGGGCGCCCTCTCCATACCAGGGCGCCCGCAGGTGCTGATGCGAAACCTGACACCGGCGTCATGACCCGCCGTGCGCTCCGCCCATCGTCAGGAGCAACGCGCTCTCGTCGACGCCGATGACGCTGTGCGGCACCCCGGCCGCAACGGTCAGCAAGCGCCCGCGCGTCAAGGCAACCGCGCTCTCGCCCACCTTGAACTCGACGTGGCCGTCGACTCCCTGCACCGTGATGGCTCCGTCAGCGTGGTGCTCGTGCACCTTGCCGCCGGGCTTCAGAGCCATCAGCAATACGCGAAGACCGGGGTGCTTGGCGATCATCTTCGCGGCGTGGTCCGCCGTCTGGTACGCATCACTGGCCCGCAGTGCCGTCAACTCCGCGGCCAAGTCGATGTCGATCAGGTGATCAGTGACGTGGCGAGCCCTCTCCCTCGGCGTCTCGGTGGCATCCGCTCCCATGGGCTTCGTCTCCTGTGGCGGGGTCATGATGGCCCCCCGCGTCCCGGCGCCGTGAAATTACAGGATAGTGAGCTTCACGCCATGAGCGTTACGGGCAGCGCGGTGTCCTGAAGGTGCTGAGACGGAAGCCCGACCGGGTGCGGGGGGCGAGTGACGATCGACCTGACGGCGGTCCCGGCGCACAGGGGTCGGGAAGGCCCGCCCCCCTGTCTCCGATCCAGCCAAGCCTGGCGGCCGCGGCGGCCGTGCCCCTGCCGACCGACAAGGACGACGTGGCCGACGACCTGCGGACCCGACGGGAGAGCATCCCGGCTGACCCGCTACGCCTGCTCCTCCGGTGCCGCTGTGAACAGCTGCGCAACCTCCATCCCCAGCTCACGGCGGGCCTGTTCGGCGAACGTGCGCCTCGCGAGAGCAAGAGTGCGGATGCGCCCGTCCCATGCCTCGACCTGCGCCGGCGTCCACTTCTCGCCGGCGAGGAAGCGCATCGCCTTGCTCCGGCCTTCTCCCGGCACTGTCGCCCCGCTCATGACCTCGCCCGCCTTCTCGACCAGGTCGTTGGCCAAGCGGATGGCCTCAGGGCTTCCGACCGTCCAAACGGCCGCCCATGCCTGGTGGATCGGCTCGGCGTCACGACGCAGCACCCAATGGACCTCAAGAGGATCGATCGGCTTCCGCGCGCCCATCAGCACGCCGGCACCCTCCGCGAGGCCGGAGCTCAGCTCCATGACGGAGCGGAGTTGGTAGGCCGTGTGGATGACCAGCACGCCGGCCGCCAGTAGGTGCGAGTAGGCGTCCCGGCGGGCCGACGCAACCGCCGCCCGGCCTGAACCCCTGGCCTGCATCCAGGCGACCCCGAGCGCTCCGGTCAGGCCGAGGAAGGAGCCACCCAGGCCGGCTCCCAGCGTCGCCCACGCGGGGTCAGGCACGCCCCGTAAACTCCCGGCGGAGGCAGCGGAATGGCAGCAGGACGGCTCCTCCTCGCCCCTGGCTGTCACCGCCCGGGTGCGTAGCGTTCGCGGCGAAACCGCTGAGAGATAAGATGCTGGCGGAGCGAGAGGGATTCGAACCCTCGATGCGAGTTACCCCGCATACCGCATTTCCAGTGCGGCGCCCTCGACCAGACTAGGCGATCGCTCCGCCGGGCATTGTACCGGGGGATCGCGGCGCTCCCCGGGGCCTCGCAAGCGGTCTCCGCGCCTACTCCCGGTCGGCACGCGCCCAGGTGCCGGCGGCCCACACGGCGACGATGTCCCGCTCATCGTCCCCGTCCCTGGCGTGACCCCAGACGGTCAGCACGCCCTGGACGTCGACGGTCATGACGTCGCCCTGGTCGTACCGCTCGGTGTCCGGGACCCGCACCCCCATCTGCTGCACCCTGATCGCCATGGCTCCGCCTCTCCTAGCCCTAGCTGGCCGGTGGAGAGCGAGCAGCGTCGCACAGGGGTGGTCGGAGCCCTCCGCACCGAACGTATGTTCGTATATCGTCGCACCCCCGGCCGATGGCGTCAAGAGGACCGCCGGACGGACCTCTCCGGGGTCCTTCCGTACGTAAGATGACCCGCGGAGAGGTGTCCGAGTGGTTTAAGGTGCCGCTCTCGAAAAGCGGTGTGGGTGAGAGCCCACCGGGGGTTCGAATCCCCCCCTCTCCGCCAGGGCCCTCCGCGCCGGCGGTGCCCGCGTGGCGCTTCTCAGGGGCAGCTCACGTGCACGGCGGTGCGGGACAGCGCCCGCGTCATCGCCGGATCCGTGCTCAACAGCCGCCCCATCCACGCCAGGCTGTCGCGCACCTCCACCGCCCAGGCCTCCCAGCCGTGCGGACCGGGGACGATCTCCGCCTGGAGGGGCGACCAGCCCACGCTGTGGAGGGTGGCGACCAGGCCCTCGCTCTCGCGGCGGAACGCGGAGTCCTCCGACCCCGCGCCCACGTAGAGGGGGAAGCGGCGCGTGGCGGGCACCGCGGCGACGGTCAGCGCGGGGCTGTTGGCGGCGGCGGCGCGGCCGAAGAGGTCGGCCGGAGCCGTGAACACCGCCGAGTAGCTGGCCACCCACGCGAAGAGGCCCGGGTGGCGGAGGGCGAGGTTGAGAGCGCCGAACCCCCCGGCGCTGACCCCCGCGATCCCGCGCTGCGCCGCGCCCAGAGTGCGGAAGCGGCGGTCGACGGCGGGCACCAGGCCGTCGACGAACCAGCTCTCGAGGTTCGCGCCGTCGACGGTCTTGCCCCACCACGCTCCGCGGGCGCTGTTGCCGTCGGGGAACACCGCGATGAGCGGCGGCAGCTGGCAGAGCACCTGCATGCGGTCGAGCAGATCGGGCAGCCGGGCCCCGCTGCCGGTCCAGTCCGGCGCCGCGCCGGGCGAGCCGTGGAGGAAGTAGACGACGGGGAGGCGTCCGTCCGGCGACGCCGCGACGGCAGCGGGCACATAGGCGAGCACCCGGCGGCCGTCGACCGAGAACGCGTCGACGTGGCCGCCGGCGGGCTGGACGAAGAACGGGCTCGCGGAGATGCTCGACGAGCAGAGCGGGGCGACCGCCATCGCGGCGGTCGCGGGCACGCTCACCGGCATCGACAGCCGCGGTGATCTCGCGGTGAGACCGGCGACGAAGGAGACGCCGGCGAGCGCCACGGCGCTGATCAGGAAGGCGGCGGTCGCGTACCGCGAGGACGCGGGGGGACGTGGGTCACGCCAGAACCATCCGCCGGGCCCGCCCCAGCTCATGACGAGCCCGCCGGCGGGCACGCACACGAGAACCGCCGCCGCCGCGGGCCCATGCTTCACCCCCCTCTCCTGCAGGGTCTCACAGTACCCGCACCCACCGAGAACGTCACTGTGCGAAAGCGCCCAGGCCAGGAGTACCGTGATGCGACGCGGCGCATCAGATCGCGCTCCCATCGTCACAGGCGCGTGATTTCGCGGCGGTCCCAGAAGCGGATCGTGTCGGACGACGGGAACCCACTCGCACCCATCCCCCACAGAGGACCGTGACCCATGGACCAGCTCATCCTCGCCGCTCGCGACGTCGTCGAAGCGTGGGACGACCACACGATCGCGCTCGACCTCGCCATCCGCCGCCTCGCCGAGGCGCTCGGAGACAGGGCCGCCGAGACCCGCCGCGAGTCCCAGACGCTGAGCGCCGCCGGCATCGGCTGACCCGGCCGGCTCAGCCGGCTGGCGCACCCTCCACCGCCACCAGCACGTGGGTGCCCGCATCGAGGATGCGGTGCAGACCCTCGACGGTGGGGGCGCCCGCCATGTCCCAGCGCTCGACCACGAGCGGGGCGACCTCGTCGACCTCGGCGCCGGTCACGAAGCGCGCCGTCCCCTCGACCTCGGGGCCGCCTCCCGGGACGCTCAGGCGCACCCAGGGATCACGCCGCCAGCGCTCCGCCTTCACCGAGTGAGCCTCGGTGAGCAGCAGCACCATCCCCGGCTGGGCCACCGTGAACCAGGCGCGCACCGAGCCCTGGCGGCGCGGGCCGCGGGACGTGACCAGCACCTCCTCCTCGCCCTGAAGAGCCGCGAGGAAGCTGGCGGGGAGCGGTGTGACAGAGGGGTCGCGCATCGCGGTGGCCGTCATTCTCGCCCGTGGCACGTTCGTTACAGGGCCGTCCCGGAGGCGTCGCCGGACATCGGACCGACCGCCCCTACCCTCGGCGCATGGAAGTTGGATTCGCCACCAAGCTCGGGAAGAGCACCAAGCGCCGCCTCATCGGCCTCTCGATCTTCTGGACGGCCTGGGCGCTGTGCCTGGGGATCGCGAACGGGGTCGGGTTCATCGACGGCGCCGTCGCCGTCAACTTCGTCCGCTGACGAGGCCGGGTCGGGAGGCATTGTGACCATCGTGTCGCGCGCCGATCGCGTCACCGCCACGTCGCCGTCAGGGTCGCAACCCGGACGTATCCTCGGTGTGACCCCGGCGAGCCGCCACCGGCATCACCCAGCAGGTACTCCAGTGCGACGCATCATCGTGACCCTCCTCGCCACCGTCTGTGCGGTCGCCGCCCTGAGCGGCTGCGGCGCCCCCGTCGCCGACGCCGGCACCGCGTCGATCGCCGTCGTCTCCGGCCGCTGATCCGCCCTTCCCGGTTCGGTCAGCGTGCCGCCCGCCGCGCCTGACGGAGCGCGGCGAAGAAGCCGCTGAGCAGCTCTCCGCACTCACCGGCGAGGACGCCCTCGACCACGGCGACGCGGTGGTTGCCGGCGGGATGGCGGAGCACCTCGTAGACGCTGCCGTCCGCCCCCTTCTTGGGATCGCGGGCGCCGTAGACGCAGGCGTCGATCCGGCCCTGCACCATCGCCGCGGCGCACATCGGGCAGGGCTCGAGGGTGACCACCACGGTGACGCCGCTCAGCCGCCAGCCGCCCAGCAGCCGGGCGGCGCGGCGCAGCACCAGCATCTCCGCGTGGGCGGTCGCGTCACCGGCGCGCTCCATCCGGTTGGACGCCGCGGCGATCACCCGTCCCCGGTGCACCGCGACCGCGCCGACCGGCACCTCGCCACGGCGGGCGGCGTCGCGCGCCAGCCGCAGCGCGTGCCGCATCCACCCCTCCTGGTGGACCGCGTCCTCGGGGGTGACCACGACGGCCACCGGGGCGCCTAGCCGGCGACGGCCAGCGGGATCGGCTTGAGGGCGGGTCGCTCGCTCACCCGCATCAGGTCGTCGACGAAGCGCACCCGCTCGAAGGTGATGCAGTTGACCGGGCAGTGGTCCTCGCAGATGCGGCAGTTGGTGCAGCGGTCGTAGTTGATGAAGATCTGGCCGGCGTACCCACCCGACTCCGGGTCGCCGCCGGAGGTCTCGCAGACCAGCGTGTCGCCGCCCGAGGAGCGCTCGCGGTCCTCACCGAAGACGACCACGTCGATGGCCTTCTCAGGGCAGACGTCGTCGCAGGCCCCGCAGAGCACGCAGACGGTCTGGTCGTAGTGGTGCACCGAGTCGCACTGGAAGCAGCGGATCGACTGGACGATGGCCTCGCGGTCGGTCCAGGGCAGCTCGCACTCCGACATGTCGTAGCGCTTGCTGGCCTCGAGGATCGGCGGATCGGTGCGGGCGAACACCTCCGACTGGCGGTGGTCGTCGGTGCGCTCGACCACGGTCTGGTAGAGGCGGAAGGAGTCGTCCTCCATGTCCTCGCCGAGGAACTCGCGGATCGACCGGGCCACCCGGTGCCCCCAGCCCACGGCGTCGACGATGAACGACGGCCCCTGCACGCAGTCGCCGCCGGAGAAGAGCTTGGGCACCGAGGTGTGGCCGCCGCGGTCGGCGGAGAGCAGCCCGCGCGGGGTCACCGGGGCGATCTCCGACGGCCTCTCCATGATCTGGCCGGAGGCGAAGATCACGTAGTCGCAGTCGACGCGCACCCGCTCGACGCCGGGCTTCTCCTTCACCGAGGAGAAGATCACCTTGCCGGTCAGCGGATCGAACTCGAGCGGCTCGAGGGGCGCGAAGGACACGCCGGTGACGTTGTTGCTCGCGTCCTTGTGGATCTCCTTGACGATGATCCCGCAGGCCAGCCGCAGCCCGATCTCCTTGGCCTCGTGCAGCTCGTTGCCGAAGGCGGGGAGCCGGTCCTCGGGCTCGATCGCGCACATCCAGACCTCGGGGCAGCCGAGCTTGATCGAGCTCTGCACCGCGTCGGTGGCGATCGCTCCGCCACCCACGCAGACCACCCGCGTCCTGCCGGGGACCATGTGCTCGGGGATGCGGTCGTAGCTGATGATCCGCAGGAAGCGCATCGCGTCGATGACCTGGTTGGCGTCGTGCCCGGGGACGGGCAGTATGCGGCCCTTCATCATGCCGATCGTCAGGAAGACGGCGTCGAACTCGTCGATGAGGTCCTCGAGCCGGACGTCGCCCGGGCCGGTGCCAACATTGGTGTTGGTGCGCACGTCGATGCCCGTCGCCAGGATCATGTCCAGCTCCCACTGGAGCTGCGCATGGTCGAAGCGGAACGGCGGGATGCTGGTGCTGAGCAGGCCGCCGACCTTGGCCTCGCGCTCGAGGAGGACCACGTCGTAGCCCTGCACGCGGAGGTCGAGGGCGCAGGTCAGGCCGGCGGGACCGGCGCCGACGATGCACACCCGCTTCCCCTTCGCGGGCGCCAGCTTGTAGTCGACCCACAGGCCCTGCTTGAAGGCGAAGTCGGTGGAGAAGCGCTTGATGGAGCGGATCGTCACCGGGTCCTCGCCCGGGTCCCAGCCGCGCTTGCAGTCGGTCTCGCAGGGATGGTTGCAGAGCCGGCCGAGCATGCTCGGGAAGGGGTTGGTCTCGTGGATGACCATCCAGGAGTCGACGTACCGGCCCTGGCTCACGTAGTCGATGTAGGTGGCGATGTCCTGCTTGATCGGGCAGTTGCGCTGGCAGGGGCTCACCGGCACGTTGAACCCGAGGTCGCGGTGACCGGCGAGGATCTTCATCGGCGCCTTGTCGACCACGTTGGAGCCGATCTCGGCGAGCAGCTGCGCCTCGGAGACCACGCCGACCGGAGCGCTGCGGCGGCTGAAGACGCCGCCCACGGGCTCGGTGATCAGCACCGCGCCGGCACCGGCATCGACCATCTCGCGCGCCGCGGCAAGCGCGGTCTGACCCCCGTCGAGGCGGGGCAGCGGCCGCAGCAGCTCACCCGCCCGGGTGCGGTGGAGGCCCCTCTCGGTGGCGGGGAGCACCGCCTCGAGACCGACGCTGCCGAGGATCTCGCCGTCGTCGCGCACCACCAGCAGGGGCAGCGGATGCTGGGCGAGCAGCGGGGCGAGGATGTTGGCGAGGGTGTCGAGGGGGTCGCACTGCGCCCCCAGCGGCTCCATGATCTCGCTGAGCACGTGCATCTCTAGTCCTCGAGCCCGGCGCCGGCGGCGAGCCGCTCGGCGGCATGGGCCGCGATCTCACGGGTGGTGACCATCCCCACGGGGCGCACGTCCTCGTGCATCACCAGCGCCAGCTGGCGCCCGGCCTGGCGGAGCACGGCCGCCGCCTCGCCGAGCAGGCTGTTCTCGTCGACCAGCAGCGGCGGGGTGCGCAGCACGTCGCGGGCGAGCACATCGGTCACCGAGGGCCGCACCACGTCGCTGCCGCCGAGCTCGACGCTTCCCTCGACGTACTGATCGAGGATGTCGCGGGAGCGCACGTACCCCACCGGCCGGCGGTCGATGAGCACCGGCAGCTCGGTCAGGTCGTTGTCCGCCATCAGCTTGGCGATGGCGTCGATGGGGGTGCTGGGCAGGCAGAAGGCCACCTCGGTGCGCATCACGTCACGCACCGCGGGGTTGGCCGCCTCCGGCGCCAGGCGGTTGGGATCGAGGCTGCTGCGATCCGCCATGGTTCTGCTCAGCCGCTCGCGCCGGTCGACGCGGACTGCTCCTCGGCGAACCGGCGGAGGACGTCCTGCCAGGTCTCGGTGGGCGACTCGGCCTCGAGGGCGGCGCGCGGCAGGCTGCGGTTGATCCGCGCCCTGGTCCGCTCGATCTCGCGGTCGCGGCGCTTGTTGGAGGCGCTGCGGGCGGTGCTCAGCGCCTTGATGGCCTCCGACTCGACGGCGGCGATCGACTGCTCGTCGTTGGCCGAGCGCAGCGCACGCTGCAGCCGGGCGGCGGCGTCGGGGGCGAGCAGGTCGGCGGCGTCGCGGAGGCGGTCGCTGGCCCGGCGGCGCAGGCTGTCGAGCTGGCGGCTGGCCTTCGCCGCCTCGGCCATGTGGGTGCGCTGCGTCTCCTGGAGGGCGCGGCCCTCGGCGATCAC
Organism: Chloroflexota bacterium; assembly: GCA_028287625.1. Classification (GTDB taxonomy): domain Bacteria; phylum Chloroflexota; class Dormibacteria; order Aeolococcales; family Aeolococcaceae; genus CF-96. The sequence continues at coordinate 11,762 of JAQBPH010000441.1, forward strand.
CTCGGGGTACTGCCAGGCGCTGCTGAACTTGCCGCTGCTGATCGTGGCCACGAGCGTCTCGAGCTTGGCGAGGAACTGGGCCCGCGGCGCCCCCTGGAGGGAGCCGAGCAGCTCGGCGAGCTCCGGTCGCGCCTTGGCATGGGCGCGACGCACCCATCCGGGGAGGTGATGGTGCTCGGGCATGGGCACGCCCGGACCGTCGCCCCTGCTCCGCAGCGGCGGCGCTCCGGGCGGCCGGGGAGGACGCCGCTGACCGCGGGGAGGGCCGGCGTCGCGGGCGGGGCCGCGCTCGGCCTGGGGCCGTGCGG